>JAVFAE010000006.1:0-20453 GCA_034002605.1 Weeksellaceae bacterium
CTGATTTTGGTTTTAGAATAATTCTTTCTTTTTCTAAAATTATTTCTAATGTGTCGGTGATATTATATTGTTCCAAAAGAGCTTTTGATAATCTAATACCTTTTGAGTTCCCTATATTGATTACTGGAATTTCCATAGAATTTATTTTGTGATTACAAAGTAATTACATTTTTATAAGGAAACCAAACTTTGAACCAATTTAATACCAATGGCACATAAAGAACAGTTTTGAGTTCCATTTTTCTCGGTTTCAACTGTTTATTATTTTTTATTTTTCTTCAGTGATTGTTTTATTAAACTTAAAATATATTCTAAATCATCATCTGAATTTATTAATAATTCATAGTCACCATTTCCCCAATGCCCTGTTTTAGATACATCCCTACAAATCTGTTTTGGATCGTCAAGTTGTCCTTTGAATAAATTTATCCAAATTTTCAATCCATTTTTTTGCAAACGAATATCAACAATATTTCTATCAGCAACGAATGCAATGTATAACTTCTTCGGTTTAACTTCGATACCATCAAGATTTAAAATTGCATTCTTAAATTTTTCGTAAAGTTCTTTGATTTCATCGGGGATGCCTTCTAAATGTTCTTGTTCCGTAAATACTTTGATTTCTCGTGTTACCTTTTCAATTACTTCATCTTGTTTACTTATTGTTTTGATACTTTCTTGAGCGCCAGATGTTTGTATTTGATTGTAGCTGACAGTTTGATTACTGTATCGTTTTATTTCCCATAATTCAATTGGCAAATCTTTAAAATTTATTGCTTCTTTTTGATATGAAGTAAAACTTGGAGAAATAAAAACAACTCTTGATTGAGACCAATCTACATCGTCTCTTTTTAGAAAGTTATTCTTATTTTCATTGTATTCAAGAATAAAATCGGCTTTATTATTCAGCATAAGAGATAAATAAGCATATCCTTGGTCGATAACACTAAAATTTTTATCTCGTTTATATTCAATAATAACAAAACTTGAAGAGTCTTTGTCAAAGGCTAAAGTATCGAGACGAAAATTTCCAATTGCAAATTCAGAACGAACAAAGTCAAATCCAAAAATTGTTTGTAAATTCTGTTCAGTTAAAGATTGAATCTCTTTTTCAAGTTTAAAGGGCTGTTCTTTAATTTGTTCAAGGTTATTTTTTGTGTTGATATTGTATAATGCCATTCTTTTTATTTTGTATTGGTTTCCATTTCGATATAGCGACTAACTAATAAGCCCAACCTACAGATTTAGAAAATTCCAAAGGCTTGTAACAAAACTACAAAAGCCGTCAGGATTTCACAAATTTACTGATGTGTTGAAGGTTGAAGCTAAAATTTTCACATCTCCCAAATATACAAAAGTTCATAGAAGCTCCAACTTAATTTTATTCAACTTTTTTACTTTCAACTCTTTCTTTGAAAGCAAGACAAAACATGATAAAATTTAATTTTTCACAAGTGAATTCTTTCTTTTTTTCCTTTTTTTCTAATCAAATTCAGACTACCTTAGCGGAATGTTTAAAGAATCTAAAATTTTTATTTTTTTTCTTATTTTTACTTTATTTACAGGGTGTTCGCCGAAAAAAAATAGTGATGACTCTCAAGTTTTTCGGTTAAATCGTTACGATAATATTTCTTCTTTAGACCCTACTTTTGCCCGGACTCAAGCCAACAACTGGGTGTGTAATTTACTATACAACGGTTTGGTTAAATTAAATAATCAATTGGAAATCCAACCGGATATTGCACAATCTTGGACAATTTCTGAAGATGGAAAAACATACACTTTTCTTCTCAAGGATTCTATTTACTTTCACCAAAGTCCTTTTTTTGGCGAATCCCAAACCCGAACAGTTAATGCATACGATTTTGAATACAGTTTTAATCGGTTAACCGACCCTACTGTAGGCGGTGCCGGAAGCTGGGTACTGAATAATGTGGAAAATTTTAAAGCTTTAGATAATTTAACTTTTGAAATAAAACTAAAAGAGGCCTTCCCTCCTTTTCTGGGATTGCTTAGTATGAAATATTGCTCCGTTGTTCCTCCTGAATTATTCAAAAACGGACAAGAAGAATTTCGAAAACATCCAATCGGAACCGGCCCGTTTCGGTTTCAACTTTGGGAAGACAATGTGAAATTAGTTTTACGAAAAAATTCTTTTTATTTTGAAAAAGACGAAAACGGAGAAAGTCTTCCTTACCTGGAAGCCGTTTCTATGACTTTTTTACCCGAAAAACACAGTGAATTTTTACAATTAATTCAAGGAAACCTTGATATGATGGCAGATTTAGACCCATCTTATAAAAATGAAATTCTTACTCCACACGGAGAATTGAATCCAAAATACAGTGACAAAATCAATTTTCATAAATATGATTATTTAAGCACCGTTTACCTTTGTTTTTATTTAAATGACGGAAGCTCAATCGCTCCAGAATTACGTCAGGCGATTAATTATGGAATTGATAAACCCAAAATGGTAAAATACATGATGAATGGGGTTGCTACCGCTGCTAAAGGTGGGTTTATACCAAAAGGATTGCCCGGTTATACCGAAAAGGCAGCTTATGCTTACGACCCACAAAAAGCAAGGAAATTAGTCGATAATTATTTAGAAAAAAATAAAATATTGCCGGAAATTGAATTGACTACAGTTCAAGAATATGCTGATATTTGTGAATACATTCAGGCACAATTAGCAAAAATCGGATTAACCATTAAAATCAATGTTGTACCGGGACCAACGATGCGCGACGGAAAAGCGACCGGTAAATTCTCATTTTTCAGAGCCAATTGGGGAGCTGATTATCCGGATGCAGAAAACTTTTTATCGCTTTATTTCAGTCCGAATTTTGCTCCGGAAGGACCAAATTATTCGCATTATAAAAATGATGAATTTGATGAATTGTACTTAAAATCATTTACATTAAATGATGAAAAAGAAAGAGAGAAAATTTACAGCCAAATGGACGAATTAATGATGGAATCTGCTCCTATAGTTCCTTTGTTTTACGACCAAACCAGTATTTTTCTTCAAAAAAACGTAAAAGGATTCACTATGAGTCCTGTGAAATTATTAGATTTAACTCGAGTTTATAAAACTAATTCAGAATGAACATTCCAGATATAAATTTAAAACGTGTTGTTATCATTGGAGGCGGATTTGGTGGACTTCGTTTGGCTAAAAATCTATCCAATCAAAATTTCCAAGTTGTTTTGGTGGACAAACACAATTATCATACTTTTCAACCTTTGCTTTACCAAGTAGCAACCGCCGGATTAGAACCGGATTCCATTGCTCATGCGATTCGTCAAATCTTTGCCAAAAAAGAGAATTTTTTTTTCCGGATTGCAGAAGTAACACAAATTGATACTCAGAATCAGCAAATTCATTCTAATATTGGCAGTATTCATTATGATTACTTAGTGATTGCAACCGGTTCTGATACAAATTATTACGACAATAAAAACATTGAAAATCATGCAATGCCAATGAAAACCATTCCCGAAGCATTGGATTTGAGAAGTTTAATTTTACAGAGTTTAGAAGCCGCTTTGTTGACAAATGATTTAGATGAACGATCACGCTTGATGAATTATGTAATTGTAGGCGGCGGTCCAACCGGTGTTGAATTAGCGGGTGCTATGGCAGAACTTAAAAAACATATTTTACCTAATGATTATCCAGATTTGGACATTCGCAGAATGAATGTACATTTGATTCAGGCAACCGATCGACTGCTTCCCGGTATGTCACAAAATGCTTCTGACAAAGCATTCAAATATCTTGAAAATTTAGGTGTTCAGGTTTGGTTCAATATGATGGTGAAGGATTATGACGGAAAAATCATTACCACAGATAAACGTTCTTTCGATACCACAACTTTAATCTGGGCAGCCGGTGTAAAAGGTGCTCTGATTCCCGGAATTGAAGGCGAAGATGTAATCATAGGTAATCGTTATGTGGTGAATGAATTCAATCAAATCAAAGGTTTAAACAATATTTTTGCAATTGGAGATGTAGCACTAATGATGAGTCCGGAAAAAGCAAAAGGCGACCCTATGGTGGCACAAGTTGCAATTCAACAGGGAAATTTATTGGCAAAAAACTTACTTCGTATCGAACAAAAAAAACAACCTAAAGCTTTTCACTACAAAGATGCCGGTTCTATGGCAACCATCGGACGCGATAAAGCTGTTGTTGATTTGCCTAATTGGAAATTTGCCGGCTGGTTTGCTTGGTTTGTATGGATGTTTGTTCACTTAATTTCTTTGATAGGATTTAGAAATAAAGCCGTTGCCCTGACCAATTGGATTATTCAGTATTTTAAATACAATAAAAGCGTTCGGGTGATTATTCGACCTTACAAAAAGAAAGAAATTTAAAAACTATTTTGCTTTTTTGAATTCCATAATACGGATTCCGTATGAAACTGATGTTAAAATCATTCGGGAAGTATCGCCTGCAACTTTGTAAATGGACATTTCGTCTGCATCTAAATTCAGCTGAAGTTCTTCGTCAATAAACCAAGTTCCTTCTATTGTGAAAATTTCACCAACAATAACTTCTGATTTTTTATACGTATTATCCGAACTGAATTCATACCAAGTATTTTCAACATCCTCAGCCGGAATTTTATCTTCAAATTCCTCAAAACGTTTTGAGATAATATTCCATCGTCCTGATAATAATATCCGATTGATTTCTTTTGCTGAAAGGTCTTGCGGAATATAAACATAATGCGTAAGCCCAATTTTAAATCCACCGTGATCGACATAATGAAGTACCAATGCTAAACTTCCTACTTCTTCTACCACTGCTCGATAGCGTGTATTCTTTTCCTGAAAATAAATGGATTTTGTTGTGTCATCATAACGCCATTTTCCTTTTATTTTACCTGAAATCCCATCCGGAACTTCATAAGAACCGTCTTTATTGAAAATCACCCAATTATTTCGGATTTTCTGTGGGTCGGTTTCTTCCATCATTTTACCATCCGGAGAGATATTATAGGAAATATTCCAAGTATCAGAAGTCAGATAATCCTCTACCTGAGAAGCATCCAATTGGGTTTGTGCCCAAGAAAAAAACGGAACGAATAAAAAAAGAAAATGTTTCATAACAATCAAAAGTAAGAATTTATTTTGAGTTAAAAATCATGTTTTTCTATTTATAAAATTAGTCGCTCGTAACATCCGATAATTCCCTGAAATGTCTTTTTTCAATACAACATTTGCAAAACTATTTTCAAACAATTTTTGAGTTTCCTCAGCCAAATTTTGATTGATTTCCACATAAATTTTTCCTTGTGGACGTAATTTTTCTTTTGCCAATTGAATTAAGTGTTCATAAAAAATAAGTGCATCATTATCAGGAACAAAAAGTGCTTGAACAGGTTCAAATTCCACTACATTTTTTTGAAGTATTTTTTTTTCGTTTTCTGCTATATAAGGAGGATTGCTCACAATAATATCGAATTCCGGAAGATTTTCAAACTTCATTTGTAGAAAGTCATTTTGAATAAATTCAATCTCAGTTTGGTGGTAATCTGCATTGTTTTGAGCTGTTTCTAATGCTTTTTCTGAAACATCCAAAGCAAAAATCCGAATATTGGGTAAATATTTTTTCAAAACAATTGGAATACAACCACTTCCTGTTCCAATATCCACTACGGTTTGAACAGAATTTTGATTTTCTGAAAGTATCCATTCAATTAATTCCTCGGTTTCAGGGCGCGGAATCAATACGCTTTGATTCACAAAAAAACGCATTCCGTAAAATTCAGTTTCACCCAAAATATATTGTATCGGTTTTTCTGATTTTAATTCAATCAAATAAAACAAAAACTGTGTTTGTTTTTCTTCAAATTCCCACCATTCTTCTTCTAATGCCAATCGTAAAATCGAAACGGATTTACCCGTTATTCTTTCTGCTACCCAAAAGAAAATTGTGTCAATTTCATTTTCTGAATAAATTGATTGTAATTCTTTTCGGTACCGATTACGAAGTTGGGCTAATTTCATTTTTTAGCTTCTTTAATTAACTTAATCAACTTCTTTAAATTAATGTAGGTAAACCCCACAAAAAGAGCGATTAATATATAATTTATAATTTGATTTCCTTGATGAGATTCCAAAAGTTGGTACCGACGAAAAACAATGAAAATACTAGCAACAACAATAAGCGTATAAAGTAAAATTAATCCTATTTTTTTTGCCATAAATTTTAGATTTAATGAAAATAACTGAACTTTTTTATCCGGTTTTTTCTGTTTAATTGGGGCTAAAGATACCATAAAAACTTCTTTGTATTTCAAGTTTCTGATACTTATAAATTTGAAATAACAGCTAGTGTTATGTAAACTGTAAGATTGTATAAAGTATATTGAATAAAGTATATTGTACAAAAATTTAATATAGCACTGTTTACTAAATTCATTTTCTAAGGTATGAATCTTATTTTTTGGCAAAAAATTGTAAAATTTTCTCACTTCTCGCCTTTCCAATAACTTCTGACAACTCTTCTTTCGTTGCTGATTTTATACGTTTTACCGATTTAAATTTTTGTAATAAATCTTGAATTGTCTTTTCTCCAATTCCGGGAATAGACTCTAATTCAGAATGATAAGAAGCTTTACTTCGTTTGTTTCGATGTTTAGAAATTCCAAATCGGTGAACTTCATCCCGAACGTGTTGTAAAACCTTTAAAGTTTCTGAAGTTTTATCCAGATAAAGTGGAATAGAATCGTCGGGAAAAAAGATTTCTTCTAATTTTTTTGCAATTGAAATCACTGTAATCCGACCTCTTAATCCTAATTTATCAATACTTTTTAAAGCAGAAGTCAATTGTCCTTTTCCTCCATCAATCAAAACAAGCTGTGGCAAATCACCTTTTTCCTCCAAAACTCGTTTGTATCGCCGGTAAATAACTTCTTCCATTGTAGCAAAATCATTTGGTCCTTCTACTGTTTTTACATTGAAAATTCGATATTCTTTTTTACTTGGTTTTCCATTACGAAAAACTACACAAGCCGAAACCGGATGACTTCCCTGAATATTGGAATTATCAAATCCTTCGATATGACGAGGTTCTTCCGGCATCCGCAAATCTTTTTTCATTTGAGCCATAATACGCTTTACATGACGTTCGGGATCTGTAATTTTAATTTGTTTTAATTGCTCCAAACGATGGTAAACTGCATTTCGATGAGATAATTCCATCAATCGTTTTTTATCGCCAATTTGTGGAACCGATAATTTAATTTCCGGAATTTCAATATCCAATTTAAAAGGAATTAATAGTTCTTTGGAATGTTTTCCATAACGTTCCAAAATCTCTATGATAGCCTCTTCCAATATTTCCTCATCGCTTTCATCCAATTTCTTTTTCATTTCAGAAGTATGCGATTGTATAATCGCTCCGTTATTAATCCGCAAATAGTTTACGTACGCATAACTTTCATCCGAAACAATGCTGAATACATCTACATTTCCAATCGTAGGACTCACAACCGTTGATTTGGCTTGATAGTTTTTGAGTAATTCAATTTTTTCTTTCAGAATCTGAGCTGTTTCAAAATTCAATTGTTCGGCAAATTCTTTCATTTGTTCCATCATAAAACGAATGACCTCATTGTAATTTCCTTTCAAAATATGCCGAATCGACTGGATATTTTTATCATAATCTTCTTCGGTCTGTAAGCCTTCACACGGTCCTAAACAATTTCCTAAATGATATTCTAAGCAAACTTTGAACTTTTTTGCTTCAATATTTTTTCGATTTAAATCATAATTACAAGTTCGAAGCGGATACAATTCGCGAATCAAATCCAAAAGTGCATGACAAACCGCCACAGATGCATAAGGACCAAAATATTCCGAACCGTCTTTTATTAAAGTCCGGGTTTTAAAAACACGAGGAAAAGTTTCATTTTTTATGCAAATCCAAGGATAGGTTTTGTCATCCTTGAGCATTACATTGTATTTAGGTAAATATTTCTTAATCAGGTTATTTTCTAATAAAAGCGCATCAAATTCCGAATCAACAATTATAGTTTGTATATCTGCAATTTTACTGACCAATACTCGTACTTTTCCGGATTCCTGTGTTTTCACAAAATAAGAAGACACTCTCTTTTTCAGGTCTTTTGCTTTTCCGACATAAAGAATTTTCCCATTTTTATCGTAATATTGATAAACTCCGGGTTTATTGGGTAAAGTTTGAAGAATCAGCTTAATTTTATCGTTCATAATCCGAGTCAAAGTTAGTCAGAAAAATTATTCTTTAGCTTTTTTTTAAGTATCGGCTAATTGTTTGTTTTTATTTTATGTTTCAACCATAATCAAATCAACCTACTTTAATTGAACTCACACAAACAACTTTGCTTTGTACAACAATACAGTCCTATTGTAAAAAAATTAGGATAATTTTCAGTTTTCCTGCCTGAGTGTTAATTCTATGCTAATTTTATTTTCTAACAGTTTAAATTTATTTCCTTTGTCTTGCGAATTCAAAATAGAATGACTTTCAAAACGGTAAAAAATTCAAATTATATTTTCATCTTCTCATTTTTTATTCTTTGTTTTTCAAAAGGATACGGACAAGAAAAAACCATTCAAGGATTGATTATTCTTGATATAGAAAATTCTCCCGCTGACGGGATTTTTATTACCAATTCCCGAACACAACTTACTTCAATTACTGATATTACCGGAAGTTTTTCGATTCGAGTTCAAGCAGGTGATATACTTTATATTCGTTCAGAATTATATGAATCACGGCAATTTTTACTAACCGATTATTTAATGACTAAAAAAATGTTGACTATTCATTTGAACCTTCAACCCATACTTTTGGAAGAAGCAGTCATTACACCTAAATTAACCGGATTTTTAGATAGAGACGTGCGTTATTCGCCCGGAAAAGATCCGTTGGCAAAGCTTTACAAGAATTTAGGTTTCAATCCGGATGTGAGTAATTTACGCGACTCTTCTTCTTTTCAGTTTGGAAAGGATATTTCTCCTCTTCACATGAATGTAGAACGGATTTTTGAAGCCATTAGCGGTGATTTAAGAAGAAGAAGGAATTTATACATTTATGAAGGTAAGCAGATTAAAATCAATAAAATACACTCTTATTTTGGCAATGATTATTTTGTTCAGGATTTGAAAATTCCTAAAGAAAAAATCAGTGATTTTATTGTTTATTCACTGGATATAGGAAATATTTCTGTTCATTATGAAAATGGAAATTTTTTAAGCATTATGATGGAGTTAAACCGCTTGGCTCCTTCTTTTCTGAAACGTTTAAATTCTTGGTATTTACCAATTTCTCCAACTGAGAATCCGGAAGTTGAAACAGAACACTAATCAAATAACTGAACGTTTCAATTTCTCAATAATTCTTCTGCTTGTTTTCGAGCTGAATCTGTAATATCAGAACCGCTGATAAGTTCTGCAATTTCTTGAATTCGAGCTTCTTTTGATAAAAGAATTACCTCAGTTGAGGTTTCTTCTTCTCTCGTTTTTTTCCGAACTTTCAAATGAGTATCCGCTTTTGAAGCAACTTGTGGTAAATGGGTAATACTAATCAATTGAAGATGATGTGCCATTTCTTTCATCATATTTCCAACTTCATTAGCCACTTTTCCTGAAACTCCGGTATCAATTTCATCCAAAATCAAAGTAGGTAAATTTAATTTTCCGGCTAAATTTCTCTTGATTGCCAGCATGATTCGAGAACGTTCTCCACCGGAAATTGTTTGTTCTAAAGGTTTTAAAGGAAATCCTTTATTTGCAGAAAACAAATATTGGACTTTATCACTTCCATTGAAAGTCAATTCTTTTTGCTCTGAAAATTCAATCAGCAAATCAGCATCTTTCATTCCTAATTGTTTTAAGCTTTCTATAATTTCTCGCTCAATTTCAGGTGCTGATTTTTTTCTTGATTCAGAGATTTTCTGAGCTTTCACATTTAATTCTGCTGTTATTTTGTTTATTTCAAACTGTATTTCTTCAATTTTTTGTTCTAATTCTTCAAAATCAGACTGTTCTTGCATCAATTCTGTTTGTAAATCTAACAATTCTATTTCCGATTGTAGTCGATGTTTATTCAATAAATTTTGAATCAGTAGCATTCGTTCATTAATTTCCAAAAGACGCTCCGGCTGTGGTTCTAAATGTTCACTTTTCCGATTTAATTCAGTTTGAATATCTTCCAATTCAATTTTCACGGACTGTAAACGTTCTTGAATAGAGTTAAAATCCTTTCCGAAATCACTGATTTTTCCTATTTGACTATTCAAATCAAAAAATTGTGTCAAAATTCCATATTCGGGATTTTCCAAATGACTAAGAACAGAAATCATTGTATTTCGAATCTCATCAATATGAGAAAGTTCTTTTTGTTCCTCTTTCAAAGCTTCCCATTCGCCTTCCGATAAATTTGCCGATTTTAGTTCTTCCCATAAAAATCGTCTGTAATCCAATTCTTTTATTCGCTGATTTAATTCATTTTTCAATCGTTGAAGTTCAGATTGTTTTTGATTTCGTATCAAATAAAGAGATTGATATTCCTCTACTTTCGGGATTTGTTTTGCGTAAGCATCCAAAACCCGAAACTGAAAATCAGTATTTAATAAGTCCGCCGTATTGAATTGAGAATGAATATCAATTAATTGATTTCCTAATTCTTGTAAAACCCTCAAATTCACCGGAGTATCATTGATGAAAGCACGTGATTTTCCACTTGGTAAAAGTTCACGACGCAAAATAGTTTCCTCATCATAATCCAATTCATTTGAAGAAAAAAAAGATTGTAAATCCAATTCCGCTATTGAAAAATGAGCTTCTACCACACATTTTTTGGAGGAATTACTGATGATTTTCAAATCTGCTCGTTCTCCCAAAATTAATTTTAAAGCTCCTAAAAGAATGGATTTTCCAGCTCCTGTTTCTCCGGTTATAATCGTCAATCCGTGATTAAACTCAATAGTAAGTTTATCAATTATGGCAAAATTTGTAACCGAAAGCCGGGTAATCATAGTTGTTTATACACTCAAAAATGAAACTTTTATTTTTTTAGATTATTCCAGATTGAACTATTGGTAGGCGAAAGAGAATTCAGAGTTTCTTTGATTTGTGTAATATTAACACTCGACATCATACCGCCGCCAAAAATCTTTCCGATTTCATCTTTTTTTGCTAAAAAGAAAATATCCAAAGGATAAAATAAAGCATAATTTCCCCGACTATAGAAATTCAAGGTTTCTAAAGCATTTCCAATCACATTTTTGGCTCGTGTTTCATTGTCATCCATCATATCCAATCCTACTCTGTGGTACTGATAATACACATTTCGCAAGGCTTTATTATTGGCTTTCAATACATCGTTGATTAAACTGGAACGTGATTTATTTCCTTCCATTTCACTCCAACCGGAAAACCGCGCTCCAACCGCATTATTAGCAATTTGCTGACTAATTTTAAAATAAGGCGTTCCTCCTTCTAATTTAAAAGTATCTGCATCCATTCCTAAAATATAATACACATAAAATGCAATAACATCAGATAGGTTTTTATCGCTGAATTTTCTCGGATTGAACACTATATCTTCCGATTCGGTATAAGTAAAATCGAATTTTGAATCTACAAAATTCAATATGGGTGTATAATAAGTGGTATTAAAAACCGGTCTTCGGGACTGAATCTGAAGTCGGGCTTGGAAATTATTTCCTTCTCGTCCTGTTACGATAATCAGGAAATTAGCTTCGATTTTCTCGTGAACTTTTAATCGGTTATCTGTCCATTTTGTTGTATTTACAAAATCGTTCAGCGAGCGTTCTAAGGTTTTAAATATCTGATTATTTGAAGTTTGAACCTGTGAATAATCTACTGTTACCGTCGCTCTGAACTCTTGTGCGGAAACCAAGACAGAGGTTAATAAAATCATTAACAAAACTTTCATTTTACTCATACATCATAATTTTCAAGGATAAAGTTAAGAATATCTTTCGCAACTTCATTTTTATTTTTTGCCGGAAAGCTTTTTGAATTACTGTTTTTTGAAAAAATAGTAATTTTATTGGTGTCTTTTTGGAATCCAGCTTCCTTGTCTTGCAAGGAATTAAGCACAATACAATCCAAATTTTTTGCAGTGAGTTTTTCTTTTGCAAATTTTTCTTCCTGATGAGTTTCCAAAGCAAAACCAACCAATATTTGACTTTTTTTAATTTCTCCCAAGCCTTTTAAAATATCGGGATTTTTAATCAGTTCAACCGTTAAATTTTCAGTTGATTTTTTTATTTTTTGTTCTGCTTGTGTTAATGGACGATAATCCGCAACTGCTGCTGCCATAATCACTAAATCCGAATTCTCAAACTCAGACAGCATAGCTGTTTGCATTTCTAAAGCGGATACTACATCTATTCTTTTTAATGCAAATCCTTCGGTAGAAACTGAGGAAGGTCCACAAACTAAGCTTACTTCTGCACCTAATTCTATTGCTGTTTTGGCAATTTCAATTCCCATTTTCCCGGAAGAAAAATTTCCTATAAAACGAACCGGATCTAAACGTTCGTAAGTTGGACCGGCTGATACCAAAACTTTTTTTCCAAATAAGGGTGATTTTTTTTGAAAATCTTTTTCAATAAATTCTAAAATTGTTTCCGGTTCTGCCATTCGTCCTTCTCCACTCAGCCCACTTGCCAACTCCCCACTTTCTGCCGGAATAATCAGATTTCCAAATTGTATCAATTTAGCTAAATTTTCTTTTGTGGACGGATGTTGATACATATCCAAATCCATTGCCGGAGCAACATAAACCGGACATTTTGCAGACAAATAAACCGCCATCACTAAATTATCAGATGCACCATCTGCCATTTTAGAAAGTGAATTTGCAGTAGCCGGAGCAACAATCATACAATCTGCCCACAAAGCCAATTCTACATGATTATTCCAACTTCCGTCTTCATTTGAAAACTTCCATTCGACCGGATTTTTTGAAAGAGTAGATAAAGTAAGCGGTGTTACAAATTCAAGAGCTTCAGGTGTGAGAATTACCCGAACTTCTGCTCCTTTTTTAACCAATAAACGAACTAAAAAATTAGCTTTATAAGCTGCAATCCCAGCGGTTACTGCTAATAAAACTTTTTTCCGGTTCAATATGGACATAAAAAGAGTCTTTTATTTATCTTCCGAAGGTTTTCTGAAATATACGTTTCCGTCCATCCATTCTGTAATTGCGATGGAAGTGGATTTAGGAAGTCTTTCGTAGAATTTTGAAACTTCAATTTGTTCACGGTTTTCAAAAATTTCTTCTAAAGAATCCGTGTGAGAAGCAAATTCATCTAATTTCTGAATTAATTCAGTTTTCATTTCCTGACCAATTTGCTCTGCTCGTTTTCCCATAATTACAATCGCTTCATAGAGATTTCCCGTAGGAGCTTCTATTTTTCCCCGATTAAAGGTTTCCGTTGTAGTCGGTGCTTCAATTTCTTTGAAATTCATATCGTTTAATACTAATTAGTTCTACTTTGTTCTTGTTTATTTTGATGATTCTAATCGTGCCATCAATTCTTTATGCTTTGTCAACTCTGTATTTGTGCGTTCGTTGATTTTATCGGCTTCTGCTCTAAATTTAGAATTCGGATATTGCCTAATAAACAAACGATACTGGGTCAATGTGTTTTGCAAACGTAATTCTTTCACATCAATACGGCTGTAATTTACAGCTAATTCATATTTAGACCGAAGCGAATATATCATAGCTTCTTCTCTATATTTTGTATCAGGAAAATCATCTATCATATTGTCAAATGCAATTCCTGCTGCTTTGTATTTCAAGGTTTTATAATAGATTTTTGCAATTTCAAATGCTTTCTTTTCTAATTTATGGCGTAATTCGTCAATGTAAGCATTGGCTTGTGGCACATAAGAAGAATTCGGATATAAATTAATGAAAGCCTGTAATTCATTAATTGCGTTGTAAGTACTGGTTTGGTCTAAATTATATTCCGGCGAATCCACATAAAAAGAGTAAGCCGATTGGAAAGCGGCCTCTTCTGCTCTTGGATCGCTTGGATTTGAAATATAAAAAGTTTTGTATTGATGTCCTGCTAAACGGTAATTTCTGTCTTTAAAATTTGCTGTGGCTTGTTTGTAAGCGATGTCAACTCCTTCTTCTGTACCGGCAAAAGCTACGGCAACACGAGAATACAACTCAATTGCATTTATCCATTTACCTTCTTCATAAAATTCATTGGCAATCTTAAGAATATAATCCTTATCTGAACTCTTTAATGCAGTTTCCATTCGTCGGTTACACGATACGAAAATGCTTGCTGTCAATACTAAAATTGCGAATTTTTTAAACATTCGGCAAAGATATAAAATTTTCATTTCATAACTCATTTAATTTATGAGTTGATTTTTTATTTTAACTTGTTCTTAGGTAAATTTTCTTTCTTATTTTAACTCATTCTAAATTTTCTCATTTTGAAATTATGGCTTACCTTTACCCAAACTTTTCATTCATGAACAGAGAAGAAGTAAAACGCAGGAATTACGAAGTTGTGAAACAGGTTTTTACCCGATTTTTAGAAGAACACAACCACAGAAAAACACCGGAAAGATATGCAATTTTAGAAGAAATTTATTTGACCGATGAACACTTTGATATTGACCGCCTTTACATCATGATGAAGGATAAAAAATACCGAGTAAGTCGTGCTACTTTGTACAATACAATTGAACTTCTGATGGATGCAAGATTGGTTCGTCGTCATCAGTTTGGCGAACAGCAAGCTCATTATGAAAAATCATACTTTGACAAACAACATGACCACGTCATACTTTCAGATACAGGTGAAGTTATTGAATTTTGTGATCCAAGAATTCAATCCATAAAAGCGACTATTGAGGAAATTTTCGATATTAAGGTTGACAGCCATTCACTCTATTTCTATGGCAAAAGAAACAGCTAATTCTTCAAATTCCCTTCATTTTCTTTTTCTCATCTCATTTTTATTAATGAGCGTTTTTTCATTTGGACAAACCGAAAAAGACCCACCAAAAAAAATAAAACATCAACATTCAGAAGAAATACAAGTAAGCCCGGAACGTTTTGAAGGAAATCCTTTTGCTTTTGGCAATGTGATTTTTGAACATGACGGAGCTCTTTTGTATAGTGACAGTGCAGTTTATTATCAAAACGAAAATTTATTTGTTGCCTGGTCAAATGTCCGAATGATTAATGATACCGTTTCCATGCGTTCAGACAGTTTACGTTACGATGGAAATACCAGCCTAACGAAAGCCTTTGGTAATGTTCACATGAAAGATGATAAATCTGAATTATTTGCTGATTATGCCGAATACGACCGAAAAACTGACATTGCTTCTGCTTCAGGAAATGTAGTAATGATTGACCCCAGTCAACGAATTGAAACGCCATTGATGATTTATGAACGTCAAACCGGAATTGCAAGAACCGATGCCGGAGCCATTATACGAGGAAATGACGGAACGGTTACTCATACTCAAATCTTGGTTTACAACGCCAATTCCAAAGAAGTTCATTTTAATCAAAATACGATGATTGAAACACCGGATTATCGTATCAATTCTGACAAAATGATTATGAATCAGGCAACCGATATAACCGTTTTTTTAGAACGAACTACCATCACCGACCGAAAAAATCCAAGAAATTATATTGTAATGCCCGAAGGAGGTGGAATTTTCAATAAAAAAACAGGAGAAGCCGTTTTTGATAAACGTTCGGTAATTTACCGAAACGGAAAAGAACTTTGGGGTGATAAAATGTATTTTAACGAACAAACCGGATTCGGATGGGCAAAAGGTGATGTTTTTATTAATGACCCGGAAGAAAAACGTTATATACGAGGCGAATACGGAGAAGTTCACCGTAATGTAGATTCTGCTTTTGTGACCGGAAAAGCTTATGCAGTTAAAGCTTTTAAAGAAGATTCACTTTATTTTCATGCCGATACCATCATGGTCGTTAAACGCCCGGATTCCACACGTGTTTTAAAAGCTTATTTTAATGCTCGCTATTTTAAAAGCGATGCTCAAGGAAAGTCCGATTCTATTTTTTATAATGAAACACAAGGTTTGATGCAATTTTACCGCGATCCGATTATGTGGTCGGGTGAACAACAAATTACAGGTGATACCATTTACGCCTACAACAATCCAATAAAAGAAGTTATGGATTCTGTTCGGGTTTTTAATCATGCTTTTGCCATTTCAAAAGTCGATTCACTTCAGACCCGGGATTTCAATCAGGTAAAAGGAAAATACATGACCGGTTATTTTTTAAATAATCAGCTAAATTTAGTAGAAGTTCATGAAAATGCACAATCCATTACTTTTGTAGATGATGAAAATGCGGAAACAAATACCAAAGAACGAATCGGTATTAATTTATCGGATTGTGGCATCATTGAAGCCGAAATTAACGGAAACAATGTAGAGGTTTTAGCTTGTCGGATTCAAGCCTCTTCCCGACTCTATCCGGAATCAAAATTACCGCCCGGTGCATTGTATTTGAAAGATTTTAAATGGCGGGGCGATGAAAAAATGACACGTTGGCAAGATATTTTTGGTGATTCTACCTTGATTATTGAATCGGGAAATTCAACTAATTCCGATACAATCCAAGATGGTCAAATCCTTGAATTGGATGATTTTATAAATTCTTCAGAAGATTCTGATGAAAATCAATCAAATTAATGCAGAGATTAGTATTTTTACCCTTTCTATTTTTTTAATTTTTATCAAAAAAAACACAATGAAAAATAATACAATTCTTTTTTTAGTTTCGCTCGTATTCTTATTTTTATTCACTAATTGCTACGTCTATCGCTCTTATACTGAAGTAAGCGAAAGCGAAGCTTCCTCACAAAATAACAAAAGAAACTCTTCCGCATCTACACTTTCCGGAAGAAATGCTCAAGATGTAGGTAATGAAAAAAAAGAAATGAGTCCTAAAGAAAGAGAACTCAATGCCAGAAAGGAAAAAGAAGAAAGAAAAAGAGAAGAAAATCCGGCATCGAGAACAAGTAATCCGAATTTAAATCTTACATCACAGGAAAAAGAATTTTCCTCTCAGAAAGATGAAAATCATACTACTAAGAACTCCAATTCTGCCAATACCGAAAATCTATCTTTAAAAGAAATTTTAAAACCCAATAAATTTTATAAAATTCAAGTAGAAGAAAAACGTTATAAAATTCAGGTTGACAAATGGGAAGGTGATACTTTGGTTTCGCACATCATTCGCCGTCCCAATAAAAAATTACGCTTTCATGAAAATCAAATCGATGAAGAAAGTGTTTTGGCAAGGAAATTCTCTAAACCCATGACCGACATCATCACAGTTGGCTCGTATGTTACAGCAGGAACCGCCATTTTATTATTATTTCTTTAAATGAAAACAACGAATTTAAAAGAAGATTTTTTTAATTATCAGGCAAAAACCTCCCGGTTTGCTTCCGGATTTGAAGTCGATTATGCCAAAGGAAGTTATATTTTCGGAACCGATGGAAAACCTTACTTGGACTTTGCCGCAGGCGTTTCTGCTAATACTTTAGGACATTCTTTCCCAAGAGTTATTGAAGCTATAAAAAAACAAGCTGAACGTCATTTGCACGTAATGGTTTACGGTGAGTATGCACAAGAAAAACCAGTACAATTATGTAAAAAATTAGCAGAAGTTCTCCCCAAACCTTTGGATACTACTTATTTAGTTAATTCGGGAACGGAAGCCATTGAAGCTTCTATGAAATTAGCCAAACGCTACACCGGGCGAGAGGAAATCATCGCTTGTAAAAACGCTTACCACGGAAATACACAAGGTTCGCTTAGTTTGGCAGGAGAAGAAGAAAAGAAAAGAGCTTTTCGACCTTTGCTTCCCTTGATTGGTTTTATTGAATTCAATTCCGAAAAAGATTTGGATAAAATCACAACCAAAACAGCAGGAGTTGTGGTAGAAAGCATTCAAGGAGCTTCGGGATTTCGTTTACCAAAAAATAATTATCTGAAAAAATTAAAAAATCGATGTGAAGAAGTCGGTGCTTTATTGATTTTAGATGAAATTCAACCCGGATTCGGGCGAACCGGAAAATTATTTGCTTTTGAACATTACGACTTAGTTCCCGATGTTTTGGTAATGGGAAAAGGAATGGCAAGTGGTATGCCAATTGGTGCTTTTACCGCAAGTGCCGAACACATGGATTGCTTATCGCACAATCCCAGTTTAGGTCATGTCACTACTTTTGGAGGAAATCCGGTGGTAGCTGCCGCTGCTTTGGCAACTTTAGAAGAATTATTAGAAGGTGATTGGATGAATCAAATTGATGAAAAAGAAAAATTATTCCGTGAATTATTAATTCATCCAAAAATAAAAAAAATTGCCGGAAGAGGTCTAATGTTAGCTCCGGAATTAGAATCTGCAAAATATTCTTTACACGTAGCCGAAAAGTGCATGGAAAAAGGATTGATTCTATTTTGGTTGATGTACAGCGTTCAAAATCTTAGAATTACACCGCCTATCACTATTTCAAAAGAAGAAATCAAAGAAGGTTGTGCGCTAATTTTGAAAGTTCTAAATGAAAATTAACACAAATGATATAAAATGAATTTACTTTCTCAAAAAATAGACGAAAACATAGCCCGTGTAAGTGATTTTCCAAAAGAAGGAATTCAATTTAAAGATATTACTTCTTTATTTCAACAACCGGAAATCTGCAATGAAATCACAGAAGCTTTTGCTGAATTCAGTAAAGGAAAAGTCGATGCGGTTTGTGGAATTGAAAGTCGAGGGTTTTTATTTGGATTATTGATTGCTCAAAAATTAAATCTACCTTTTGTTTTGATTCGTAAACAAGGAAAACTTCCGCCTCCTACTCTTTTTGAAACCTATGAATTGGAATATGGAACAGCAACCATTGAAGCACAGCCACAATACATAAAAAAAGGACAACGTTTTTTGATTCATGATGATGTTTTGGCAACCGGCGGAACTGCTGTGGCAAGTGCAAAGCTCATTCAAAAATGCGGTGGAATTCCGGCTCAATTCAGTTTTATTGCTGATTTATCTTTTTTAAACGGAAAAGAACGTTTACTTCCTTTTAGTCAGGAAATTCAAAGTTTAGTCAGTTATTAACTCTTAATTACAGTCCATCGTAAGTTTGTATATTTACACAAAATATTTCTGAATTTTAAAAATTACTATGTCCAAAATACTTATTATAGAAGATGAATCTGCGATTCGCAATGTCATTAAAAACATTTTACAAGACGAAGATAAAAGTTATGAAGTAGAAATAGCCGAAGATGGTGAAGAAGGTCTGAAAAAAATAATTGAAACCAATTTTGATTTAATCATTTGTGATATTAAAATGCCGAAGAAAGATGGGATTCAGGTTTTAACAGAAGCTTTGGATTACAATCCGGATTTATTATTTCTGATGATTTCGGGTCATGGTGATATTGAAACCGCAGTAGATTGTATCAAAAAAGGAGCTTTTGATTATATTTCAAAACCACCTGATTTGAATCGCTTTTTAAGTACTGTCCGAAATGCTTTGGACAAAACAACTTTAATCAAAAGAAATAAAGAATTAACTACTGAAAATAAAGCACTTAAACGAAAAGTTAATAAGAAATACGAAATGGTAGGTCAATCGGATTCGCTTGAAAATATCCGAAATTTAATTGACAAAGTTGCCGATACCGATGCCCGGGTTTTAATTACCGGTCCTAATGGTTCGGGAAAAGAATTGGTAGCGCATCATATTCATGAAAAAAGTTCACGAAATAAAATGCCTTTGATTGAAGTTAATTGTGCTGCAATTCCTTCTGAATTAATTGAAAGTGAATTATTTGGACATGTAAAAGGTTCATTTACCGGTGCACACAAAGACAAAGAAGGAAAATTTGAGTTGGCAAACAGTGGAACTATTTTCTTAGATGAAATCGGTGATATGAGCTTAGCTGCTCAAGCAAAGGTTTTGAGAGCTTTGCAAGAAGGAAAAATCTCAAGAGTTGGAGCCGATAAAGAAATCAATGTGGATGTTCGGGTTTTGGCAGCTACCAATAAAGATTTACGACAGGAAATTCAAAACGGAAAATTTCGGGAAGACTTGTATCATCGTTTGGCTGTGATTGTAATTGAAGTTCCGGGGTTGAACGACAGAAAAGAAGATATTCCACATTTGGTTCATCATTTTTCAATACAAATTGCTGAAAATTCAGGAATGCCGTCCAAGGAATTTTCAAAAGAAGCAATTGAACTTCTTAAAAATTACGATTGGACCGGAAATATTCGGGAATTACGAAATGTAGTCGAAAGAATGTTGATTTTAGGTGGAAATCCGGTATCAAAAGAAGATATTCAAAATTTTGTGAAAAAATAAATCTCAATTTCTATC
>JAVFAE010000007.1:0-19495 GCA_034002605.1 Weeksellaceae bacterium
TTATACATTATACATTATACATTATTCCGATTGCGCGGATTTGCAATCCTTGCGTATTACAAGATATATACCTTCTTATTCTTCCTTCTTTTGTCTTGACTCAAAAGAAACAAAAAGTCAAGGCAATTTCTGAATGCTTTGGCGTGGGTTTTAATCTTATGTAAAATGTATAGTGTAAAGTTGTATGATGTACAGTGTACATTATACATTATACAAAAAACTCCGATTGCGCGGATTTGCAATCCGTGCGTATTACAAGATATATACCTTCTGATTCCTCATTTTATTTTAATTCTTGTACCTGCGTCTTGATTCCTAAAAGCTGCTCTACAAGAAAAAGTCTAATCTGCTATAGTTTTCAATCCGATTGCGCGGATTTGCAATCCGTGCATATTACAAGATACATACCTTCTGATTCCTCATTTTATTTTAATTCTTGTACCTGCGTCTTGATTCCTAAAAGCTGCTCTACAAGAAAAAGTCTAATCTGCTATAGTTTTCAATTCCGAAATAAACCTATCAGCCAAAGCATCGGCTTGGGCTTGAGTAGGAGCTTCGGTATAAATACGAATGATCGGTTCTGTATTGGATTTACGTAAGTGTACCCATTCGTTTTTAAAATCAATTTTCACCCCGTCAATCGTTGATAATTCTTCGTTTTGATAGTTTTTTTCTATTTTTTTCAATAAAATATCTACATCAATCTCGGGAGTTAATTCGATTTTCTTTTTACCCATGAAATAAGATGGATACGATGCCCTCAATTCACTGACTTTCTTGTTTTCTTCAGCCAAATGACTTAAGAACAAAGCAATTCCAACCAATGAGTCCCTGCCATAATGTAATTCCGGGTAAATAATCCCACCGTTTCCTTCTCCCCCAATTTTTGCTCCGTTTTCTTTCATTTTAGTTACTACATTCACCTCGCCTACTGCCGAAGCTTCATACTTTTGTCCGTGTTTTTGAGCAATATCTCTCAAGGCTCTTGATGAAGACAAATTTGAGACTGTTGCTGATGGTGTTTTTCCTAAAACATAATCCGCAACGGCTACTAAAGTATATTCTTCTCCAAACATTTCGCCCTCTTCTGAAATCAATGCTAAACGGTCAACATCCGGATCCACCACAATTCCAAAATCTGCTTGTTCTTCTACTACTTTTTGGGAAATATCGGTCAAATGTTCCTTTAAAGGTTCCGGATTGTGTGGAAAATGTCCGTTAGGTTCACAATATAATTTGACGTATTCCACTCCCAATTTGTCTAACAAAGGAGGAATGGCAATACCACCGGTTGAATTTACGGCATCAATTACTACTTTAAATTTTTTGGCACGAATCGCTTCAGCGTTTACCAAAGGTAAAGCCATGATTTTATCAATATGAATATTGATTCCTTCCTCGTTTTTCTTATATTTTCCTAAGTCATCTACATCGGCAAAAATAAAATCGTCATTTTCTGCAATTTCTAAAATCCTTGCTCCGTCGGCAGCCGATACAAATTCTCCTTTTTCATTCAATAATTTCAAAGCATTCCACTGTTTTGGATTATGGCTGGCAGTTAAAATAATTCCACCATCTGCATTCAGATGAGTTACCATTACTTCTACCGTCGGCGTTGTGGACAAACCTAAATCAATGACATCAATTCCCAATCCGATTAATGTTGAACTAACCAATTGGGAAATCATTTCTCCGGAAATCCGTGCATCTCGTCCAATGATTACTTTTAATTTTCCTTGTTTAGACGAAGCCAACCAAGTGCCGTAAGCTGCTGCAAATTTCACTGTATCAACCGGCGTTAAATTGTCATTTATTTTACCGCCGATAGTTCCGCGAATGCCTGATATAGATTTTATGAGTGACATAATTAGTTTTATTGTTTTTTAGTAAAGATTTTATCAGACAAATGGAGTTTTCACTACTTCAGCCAAAATATTTTTGTCTCGAATTTGAATATAAATCTGCGAACCGATTGTTGCAAATTCTGTTTGTACATACGCCAAGCCGATTCCTTGTTTCAACATAGGGGATTGAGTTCCCGAAGTTACTATTCCGATTGAATTTCCGTCTTTATCAACTACGGTATAGTCATGGCGCGGAATTCCACGGTCAATCATTTTAAATCCGACCAATTTCTTTTTAACGCCTTCTTCTTTTTGTCGTACCAAAATTTCTTTGGATAAAAAATCTGTATTGAATTTGGTAATCCAAGCTAAGCCTGCTTCCAAAGGTGTTGTTTCGTCATTGATGTCATTTCCGTACAAACAATATCCTTTTTCTAAGCGCAAAGTGTCGCGAGAGGCTAATCCACAAGCTTCGATACCAAAATCTTTTCCGGCTTCCATTACTTTATTCCAGATTAATTCAGCGTCTTTATTTTTAAAATAAATTTCAAATCCACCAGAACCTGTATAACCGGTTGCTGAAATAATGACGTCATCTACTCCGGCAAATTTTCCTATTTTAAAATGATAAAAAGGAATTTCAGCTAAGTTTTCATTAGTCAAAGATTGCATGGCTTCAATGGATTTTGGGCCTTGAATCGCTAAAAGTGAAAACTCATCAGAACGATTTTCTAAAGTTACATTCCAATTGTTATGACGATTCAACCATTCCCAGTCTTTGTCGATATTTGCGGCATTTACAACTAACATCCATTCGGTTTCAGAAATTTTATAGATGATTAAATCGTCCACAATTCCTCCTTTTTCATTGAGCATACAAGTATATTGCGCTTGTCCAATTGCTACTTTTGTAACATCGTTCGTACCAATGTATTGCAATAACAATTCTACTTCCGGCCCTTTGGCGAAAAATTGTCCCATGTGACTTACATCAAAAACGCCTACTTTCTCCCGAATGGCTATATGTTCTTGATTTACACCTGCATACTGAACCGGCATTTCAAATCCGGCATAAGGTACCATTCTCGCACCTAAATCTTTATGAATTTTATTTAAAGTCGTTGTTTTCATCCTATTTTATTTTTAAAAAATTACGCACAAATGTAAGAAATTATGTTTCTTAATAAAAATGATTTAGCTCTTCAAGAAAAAATCCCAAAGAGCTAATCATTTACCGGATTTTAAAGTCCAGCATACTACCTAAAAACCTATTTTAATTTCTTTTGAACATATAATTTTTCTGCCAATTGAACTGCTTTGTAAGCGTCCACTACTCCACCGGTAACTGAAATATCTTCCAATTGTGGGTTTTTATTAACCGATTCTAAAATAATATTTTTCACATCCAAAGCGGTTAATTTCGGGTAATGCGACCACACTAAAGCTGCAACTCCGGCTGTGATGGGTGAAGCCATGCTCGTTCCTTGTAATTCTTTAAATTTATCGTGTGGAACCGTTGATAAAATCTCTGTTCCGGGTGCAAAAACATCAACTGAAAGTTTTCCGTAATTTGAAAAGCTTGCTTTTAAATTGTTATTGTCAGGAGTAGAAGCTCCAACTGTAATGATGGTTTCAACAATTTTTTTATTGTTTGAATCAAAATTTGTTGGATAATGAATGTCTTTGTCGATATTCAAATCGTCATTTCCGGCAGCTTTTATCAATAAAACGCCCTTTTTCTCAGCGTATTTCATAGCTTCCCAAACGACTTCTTTGTCCGGTGAATAATCTTTTCCGAAAGACATATTTAAGATTTTAGCTCCGTTGTCCACTGCATAGCGAATAGCATTTGCCACATCTTTATCGCGTTCATCACCATTTGGAACCGTTCGTACGCCCATAATCCGGATATGATTTCCGGCAATTCCGTCAATTCCTTTGTTATTTCCTCTTACAGCTGCAATTACACCGGCAACATGAGTTCCGTGCTCTGCATCGGGTCCTTCTACATCATTGTTTCCATAATATTTTTCAGTCTTATCTGCATAATTATCACCAACAATTCCACGCGGTTCGAAATCTAAATTATAATGGTATTTTATCTGACCTTCAAAATAATCAATTCCTCCCTGAAATTCAGAACTCAATTCATCGTAAATCTCCTGCATAGTTTTTCCTTCCCAAAAGTCTTTTGGAATAAAACCAAACATCATCATAGCAGGCATTGTTTCCTGAGTAGGTTCGTAATTTCCTAAGTTTTCTTCTGTAACCGGAACATCGCCAAATTCTTTAATTAAAGCTTTAAATCCACCGCTAAAACTTTCTAACATTTGGGTATATTGGGCTAAACTCGATTTGGCTTCGTTTATTTTTTTAGCAATTTCACTTTTCAGTTTTTGATAATCTGCGTATTCTTCCGGATACTTGGATTTGTTTTCTTCATTTAAAGCCTGATCATCGCTTTCAAAAAGCGTCATATAGGTATATTTATAAACTCGGATTTTTTCCAAAGTATCACCGTCCACACTTTTTCCGTCTTTTCCACCTGCAAAATTCCATCCGTGAATATCGTCCACATAACCGTTTTTGTCATCGTCAATTCCATTTCCCGGTTTTTCTTTGGGATTAACCCACATATTTTCTGCTAAATCAATATGGTCTGCCTGAACTCCGCCATCCAAAACACCTACAATTAATTCTACAGGTTTTCGGTTGTGCTCTTTCAAAAACTGCCAAGCTTTTTCTGTATTCACACCATAAATCCCATCATTCTCAAAGCTATTGTTGTACCATGCCGGTTGAGTTTCAGTCAATATATTTTCTTGTGCAAAAGCAGTAGAAGTAAGCATAAAAGCTATACTTAAACTCATTAAAAATTTTCTCATAATTATCTTATTTTAATCTTATTTTAAATTTCGTAAATAAGTAGTTGATTTAGGTCCTTCGTTACATAATATATCCAAAATGCTCAAATCGGGCATAAAATCAAATCGTTCATCAAAAACCTGCATATAACTTGGAAAGTTATTCTTTTCTGGTTCTATTTTGGAATTAAAATAATTTCTAAAATCATTTTCTTCTTCAATTTCTTGGTAATTTTCGGTCAGATTAAAATTTAGTTCAAACTTCAATTTAGATTGGATGAAAGCAAGGGTATTTAAATTAAAGTCTATTAGAAATTTTTCTTTTTTCTCGTAAACAGCAGCCAATTCTTCTTCATAAAATTCAAAATAAGGCGAACTTTTATAAGCTGAAACTAAGGATTTAAAATGCTCTTTTTGCCAATTGCAATCAGTAGAAATCCGAATGTCTTTTATCTTTCTCGAACCATCGTGTGCAATAGGAATTACCAATCGTAATTTTCCGTTTGCAGCTTGAATATGACAGCGGTTTCGATACGTTTGTTTCGGGAAGTTTTCGTGTATTTCAAATGAAAAGTTTTCTGTGGCAATTAATTTTCCAAAATAAGAAAGCGGACCAAAATAAAATACAGGAAAAATCATTTTTTATCGGTTTTTTTCTTTTTTGCTCTAATATAATCCCATGCAAAGAAGGCAATTAAAGCAATCAGCGCGTAATAACGATAAGACGTTTTATCTGGATTGTCATTGTTTATCGAAGTCATCCATCTTTCCCAAATGAATTTTTTAGGAGCCGGCTCAAACATTCCGTTAAAATTTGCCCAAACCCAAATTGGACGACCGATGATGTGGTCTTCCGGAACGTATCCAAAAAATCGAGAATCCAATGATTCATTTCGATTGTCACCACTCATAAAAAAGTAATCTTGCTGAATTTCATATTCATTAGCTTCTTTTCCATTTATGAATATTTTACCATTTTCAATTTTTAAATCATTTTTTTCATAAATTTTAATAATATTATAATATTGTGTAATGGAATTTTCATTAATTTTTACTTTATCTCCTTTTTTAGGAATATAAAGTGGTCCGAAATTATCTTGATTCCAATTTTTATCCAATGGGAAAATAGTATAAGTACTATCCACTCGACCGCCAGCATAAAAATGCTCATCTTTTATTCCTTTAGGGCTAATTTTCTGCTCTACCACAAGAACATTTGGGTTTTTTCTCATTTGTTCTACCATGGATGAAGTCAAAGCACGAAACAGATACGTATATTGATTATTTCCTTGTGCTTCAATTTTATAATCTTTGCCATTCAAAAGTGAAAAATCATCATATAGAACCTGTGAGCTAAATGGGATTTTTGTAGTTATCAAATAAGCATGTTGTACCCAAGAATCTTTTTTAGGAATGAATTCCTTTCCGTTTATTTTCAATATGCTTTCATCAAATTCAAGTGAATCTCCCGGCATTCCAACCAATCGTTTTACATAGGCATCTTTTCGGTCAATTGCGGTAAATGCTGAATCGGTAGGGTAATTAAAAACAACGATATCGTTTGCTTTTAAATCTCTCCATCCCGGAATTCGCATATAAGGTAATCTTGCCTGGTCAACAAATAAATTTCGGTTAATGAATTCCGAAAATGGAATTCCAATGGGTGTAATAGGAACACGAACACCATAACTCAATTTTTCAACAAAAAGTGCATCGCCAATTCTTATCGTATTTTCCATAGATCCGGTTGGGACAACCATCGGCTGAATGAACCAAGTATGCACTAAAGTTGCTAAAACAACTGCAAAAACCAATGCGGCTATAAATGTGCTTTTTCGCTCTTCCGGTCCTTCATAATCAGGTTTTACTATATAATTTAAATAAAAAGAATACAAGCCAATGCTTACAATCATTAAAATGGCATCTGTCCAAGTTCTTCGTCCAAAACAACGGGCAAAGTCCACCCAAAAAACCACCCACATAATAGGAGCAATAATGGGAGTAAAAAATAAAATTATCCACCATTTAGGACGTTGTATCAACTCCAATCCTATCCAAAAATTATAAAATGGGATAAAAGCTTCCAAGGGTTTGCGTCCGGCTATTTTGTACAATTGCCAAGTTGATACACCGTAAATCAGATTGTAAATAATAATGGCAATTAGCCAATTCAGTAGTATTTCCATATTTATATTTTGGATAATTAATCAAAAAAACCTCACAAATATAAAAAGTTTAAGCAGAGAATATGGAAATTATTGAAAAAAAAGGGGGCTCAGTAAAGGTTGAATGAAATTCAAACGGATATTATTTGCGGAAGCTAAATAAAACCCTATGGCAGAAAGACAATTAACGCAGAACACCCCCCCATTACGAATAATAATTTGGTATTATTCAATATTTTAAGATTTCAAATATACAAAATTCAATCATATAAAATAACTTTTTTTGAATGGTTTTTTTACCTATTCATAAATATTGAATTATTTAAATATCGTATTATTTCATAAAAAAAGCGGCTGAATCTCAACCGCTTTTTAAAATTTATTTCTTTGTAATCGTTCTTAATCAAAATTCTGAAAAGAATTTATAGGTGCGCTTTGTACATTGAGTGCTCCTCTTGTCGGAATAGAATTACCATTTCCTAAGACAAACGCAACAATATGAAGATTTTGGGTATTTGTTACGTTGGATGGAAGCGAATAAGTTCTCTCCCAAGACCAAACAGAACCTTCTGATACAGCTTCCTGAGGAATTGTATCTCCATAAATATCTGTATAAGCCTTTAATAATACATGTTCTTGTGGGAAATTTTGAACAGGATTCGGCATACCGGCATAATCATAAGCCGGATCGCAATTTACAATCGTTGAACCACTGAAATAATTTGCCTGATTATGAGCCAGCCCATCTTCAATCAAATAAACCACTAATTTAGGATTCGTAATATTGGCGGAAGCAAATCCAACTTTAACATCCATCGTTAAATTGTTTCCGTTTAAAGAAGAATTGATGGATAATCCCAATGGTGCACTTTGATTCAAAAGTAAATCCACTTGATTGTGGAAAAATTCCCGATTGTTTGGACAAGGATTTGCATTTTGATCTTGGTCAATTTTATTAATCCGATTAAATTGCCCGGCAGGAGCTCCTCCTGTATTATAATAAGATGAACTCATCATTTGAGCTGCATGTTCATATAACCATGGGTCAATAGGATTTCCGGGCGTATGAATAGCAACAGGAATGACATTCGGACTGTAATCAGTAAGATACTTTATAATCGTAATCATTCGCGGACAATAGCCACACCAAGTTCCGGTATAATCTTCTACCAACAATTTTTGTGTGTATTCCGAAGGAATAACAGCAGTTGAAGCAAAAGTTTTGGTACTTGTTGTTTTACCATTATAAGTTGCATAAACTTCGTTAACATCATGAGGTTCAACAGGAACAAATGAACTTCCTGTAATGGTTTCACCATTTACAAAAAATTCCGATTGTGAACTTACATCACCTGAAATACTCGAAGTTACCTTAAATTGAACAGATGAACCAACTGAAACTGAATTTGCGCTCAAACTCAACTCAAGTACCTCATCCGCAGAATCTTCCTCCGTTCCACAACTAATCAGCAAACCGGAAAAAGTGAAAATTAAAATGAAAATGTGTGTTAATTTTAAATTTTTCATACCATAAAATTAAATTTTTGCTAATTTAGCCCATTCATAACACACAAAAAAAATAAAATGAAAAAAATTATTTCAATTTTTACTTTGATAGTAAGCATGGGGGCTCTTGTGGCGCAAGAAGCTGATTTCCCAGATGCTACCATCCGTGATTTAAAAGGGAATAAGGTAAACATCAAAGCTGAATCAGATGAAGGAAAAACAGTTGTATTGGCATTTTGGGCTACTTGGTGCGGACCTTGTATGCTGGAATTAAATGCAATTAATGACAAAATTGACGACTGGCGTTCAGAAGCAGAATTTCAATTTTATGCCGTTTCTTTAGATGATTCCAAAACCGTAGGAAGAGTACAACCAATGGTCAATGGAAAAGGATGGGATTTTGATATTTTACTGGACACCAATAACGATTTGAAACGATTGTTAAATTTTTCTACACCTCCTTTTACTGTTATTGTAAAAAACGGAAAAATCATGTACAAACATTTGGGTTATCAACCCGGATCTGAAGATGAATTATTTGAAAAAATTAAGCAATCTTCCAATTAAATCAGTCAAAAAAATATGTGAAGGTTTTAGTTTCTAAAAACCTTAAAAAAACAAAAAGAAAACACATGAAAAAAATTTATGGATTCTTGGCACTGGGATTAGCAGTATCAAATTTATCTTACGGACAAATAGACGTAGCCGGTGGAAGTTTTTCAGGAGGACTTGAGTCCACCACGCAATGGTACCAATCCGATAATGATTTGGGAATTGAACAACCCAAAGACCCTTTTCGCTCCAATAATTATATACGTTTGGATTATAATTATGGAAAATTTACGGCAGGTTTACAATATGAAGCTTATCTGCCCAACGCATTAGAAGGTTATTCTCCACGTTTCAATGACAATAAAATTGCGACGTATTATGTCAATTATAAAGGTGAAGATTTAGATATTACCGCCGGAAATTTTTATGAGCAATTTGGTAGTGGATTAGTTTTAAGGAGTTGGGAAGACCGCCAAATCGGGATTAATAACTCGATTCGAGGAATACGTGTTGCTTACACACCGAATAATTTTACTACCATTAAAGGTTTAATCGGTAAAAACCGATTGGGTTTTGAAACAACCGAAGGAACTGTCGGAGGAATGGACATTGAAACCAACTTGGTACGCCTTTTTAATAAAGAAAATTACTCCACTTCCGTAACAGCCGGATTTAGTTATGTAGGACAAAATGAAAATTACACCGGTCCGATTGATGATTTTCCACAGAATTACAATAATATCTCTGCCCGATTGGGGTATTCAGGAAGTTCCGGTATTTATGTCAATGCAGAATACGTTTACAAAGGAGAGCGTCCCTTAATCAGTGGTGAACAACCTTCCGAAAAATATTATAACGGAAATGCTTTATTGGTAAACCTCGGATATTCCACCAAAGGATTCGGCATAAGCACTACATTCAGAAGAATGGAAAATATGGGGATTTATGGAGAAAGAAATTTAAGCGACCCTGCTTTAAATTCTTATAATGAAGCCATTATTAATTATTTACCGGCACTTACCAGACAACACGATTATCTTTTGACTAATATCTATGTCTATCAATCTCAGCCTAATATTGATTTTAACACCCAACAAGCCGGAGAAATCGGTGGACAAATAGATGTTTTCTACAACTTCAAAAAAGGTAGTTTATTAGGTGGGAAATACGGCACCAAACTGGCAGCAAACGCTTCGTACTGGAACGGTTTAAATGCTAAATTCAATAATGACATGAGTTACGAAACCAATTTTTTTGATTTTGGAAAAAAATTCTTTCACGATGTAAATTTTGAAATTAATAAAAAATGGACAGATAAATTCTCATCTATTATTACTTATATGCACCAGTACTATGACAAAGGAATTATTGAAGGAGGAAATTACAGTCATATCATTGCCAACGTAGTAGTCGGTGATTTTCTGTATAAATTCAATTCAAAAAATTCCATCCGGTTTGAATTGCAACATTTACAAACCAAACGAGATAAGAAAAACTGGGCAGCCGCTTTAGTAGAATACAATTTAAACCACAAATGGAATTTTTATGTAGGCGACCAATACAATTATGGAAATGACGACAAAGATTTACGTTTTCATTATTATATGGTAGGCGGAAGTTATGCTAAAGAAACCACGCGAGTTCAGTTAAACTACGGTCGTCAACGAGGAGGACTAATTTGTGTCGGAGGAGTTTGTCGATATGTTCCTGAAAATACAGGATTTACTCTTTCATTAGTCAAAACATTTTAATAAATTTGCAATATTGGACTTTAATTTTTTTTATACATCACACACAAATTAACAGATTATGAAACATTTTATTACTAAATTTCTGCTATCGGGCTTGTTGCCATTAGCGGTTTATGGTCAGACGATTGTAAGTACAACGCCTGAAAACAGAAAGATTATTTTAGAAGAATTCACCGGAATTTATTGTGTTTATTGCCCTCAAGGTCACATCATCGCAGAGCAAATCATGACAGAAAACCCGGGAAATGCTTTTGCAATTAACATTCACCAAGGAGGTTATGCCAATCCGAATGGAAACGACCCGGATTTCAGAACGCAATGGGGAAATGCAATTGCCAACCAAACCGGTTTAGGCGGTTATCCTGCAGCAACAGTTAACCGTCAAAACTTTCCGGGAATGGAACAAGGAAATTCCGGAACAACAGCCATGAATAGAAATTATTGGAAGACAGCAGCTAACCAAATTAAAAACACCGCTTCTTATGTAAATATGGCGGTAGAAGCGTCTATTAACATTGACACTCGTGAATTAACAGTTTTAGTAGAAGCTTACTATACTGGAAGTAGCCCACAATCTACGAATTTCTTGAATGTAGCCTTGTTGCAAAACAACACCAAAGGACCTCAAACTGGAGGAAATCAAGGAAACAATTACAACCACATGCGTCGTTTAGTTGATTTAATAACCGGACAATGGGGAGAGGAAATCTCAACAACGACTGAAGGAAGTTTTGTAAGTAAAACTTATACATACACTATTCCAAACGACTATAAAAATATTCCGGCTATTCTTCCCGATATGGAAATTGTAGTATTCATGACCGAAACACATCAAAAAATCATCAGTGGAAATGGAGCTTTTACTTCTTTAATCGGATTGGACTACCAAAATGATGCTTCCATTGTTGGAATTAATGAAATTTTACCTACTTGTGGTAATACAGTTTCACCCGTTTTTGAATTTGAAAACAGAGGAGAAAATACTATTACCAATCTTACTTTTGAATATTCCGTTAACGGAGGTGATGTTCATACTTATGAATGGACCGGTTCTCTTACTTCTTTGAGAAGAACAACCGTTACTCTTCCCGGAATTGCATTTGAAAAACAAGCACTGAATGATTTGGTTATTTCAATTGTTTCCAGTGAAGACCAAAATCCGGATAACAATTCTATGACCCTAAGCTTTGCAGACGCTCCTACCGCTTCTTCTAATACCCTACATCTAACGCTTCATACAGATAACAATGGAAGTGATACTCGATGGATTATAAGAAAAAGTAACAATCAGGCTGTTATGCAAGGAAACGGATACGCTAACAATACTACCTATGAAATTGAGATAGAACTTCCCGGCGATGACTGTTATAGTTTCCGTATCATTGACGTAGGAGGAGATGGCGGAGCTTCTTTCACTTTGAAAGATAATAGTGGAGCAATACTTATTGAAAGTGATGGAGATTACGGTAGTGGATTCATTTCTGAATTCAAAAAAGGAGCTTTAGGATTATATGAACAAGACCTTTCTGCTGTAAACATCTATCCTAACCCATCTTCCGGTGTAGTAAACATTACCAGCGATGCCAAAATTGACAATATTTATGTGTATGACCTTTCAGGAAGAGCAATTTATACTGCTAACCGATTAGCCACCAATAAAACTGAATTAGACTTAACTGCTTTCGGTAAAGGAACATATATCATTAAAATTGATGCAGGAAAAACCATTACAACTAAAAAAGTAGTTATTAAATAAAAAAATATGAAAAAGATTATTTTAAGCACATTTTTCACTCTTTATGCCATTTCAAGTTTTGCACAAAGAGAATATAGAGTTGCTGATTTAGAAGACAATCCTTACGAAGACAATAACACTTTTGTATTTGATGTACACGGAAGTTTTGCCGATCCGGCTGAAGCTGCCAAACTTCATTTACTTATTTCTAACGAGAGTTCCAGTGATATTTACCTCAGAGGACAGATAATAGAAATGATTAATACCAATGGCGAATTAGCACAGTTTTGTATCGGAGGTCCTTCCGGAAACTGCTTCTTCCCACTTTATGAAGGTTCTTATTACCCAAATCAAAATGGAGGTATTCTCTATGCCAATTCCAACTGGGGAATGTTTGATTATTTCATCAATTTAGATGAAACAAATTTAGCTGAATACAAAGTGCGATTTACACAAACCGATGGAGAAGGAAATGAAATTGAAGGAACTGATTTCACTTTCAGCTATCTGTATAACAAAGATGGATTGGGCGTAAACGATATTCGTTCTCAAGCAATTGCAGAAGTTTATCCAACGGTTGCTAAAGGATTTACCAACGTAAACCTAAAAGAGAACGCTAACATTCAAATCCTAAATACAGAAGGAAGAATCGTGAAAGTTACACAACTAAAAAGTGGAGCTTCTCAATTGGATTTAACAGGATTAAGCAGTGGTGTTTATTGGGTGAATTTCAAAGGAGATTCCGGAATCACTCATACCATTCGTATTGTTGTAAAATAATTATTATAAGTTTTTAGTTAGAAAAACCGTCTTATTTTCGGAATAAGACGGTTTTTTTACATCAAATAGTCTATCACTACACCTTTTTCAACTGCTTTATGTATCTTTACTCACAAAAAAATTCATTAAATCCTTAAACATGAATCCCGGATACGAATTAGATGAAATTGACAAAACAATTTTACTTTATCTCATAGAAAACACCCGTTTGCCCTTTACAGAAATTGCTAAGAAAATGAATATTTCTGCAGGCACCATTCACGTTCGTATAAAAAAATTAGAAGATGCCGGAATCATTAAAGGTACAACCTTGACACTGAATTACGATAAAATGGGCTATCAATTCGTTGCGTATTTAGGGATTATGCTCAACAAAACCAATAAAATTCAAAAAGTAATCGATGAATTACATAAAATCCCAAATGTAACCGTAGCACACATCATAGCAGGGAAATACAATATATTTTGTAAAATTCGGGCAAAAGATGCTCAACATGCTAAAGAATTGATTTTCAGGGTTGATGAAATTGAAGGTGTAAAAAGAACGGAATCTATGATTTCACTCGAAGAAAGTTTTAATGATAAAAATCGCCTAATGAAATCTATTTTCAATTAAATTTGCACCATGAAACGTTCCATTTGGTTTTTTGGCTTAATTGCTATCATGTACATTTTAGTTGGAGGAATCCTATTCAGAGGTTATCAAATATGGATAACCAACGATTATCTTTTCAAAGAACATTTTGATTTAAGCGATGCCGTCATGCCTTCTTGGTATCCTTCCGTTACTTTGATTTTAGGATTTCTTAGTTTTATCGGAATTACACTCACCTTTTTTTATAAAAAATGGGGCGTTTATTTAACCATTGCTTCTCTATTTTTATCCATTGTCATTCAACCCGAATTCATGCCGGACGGAACTCTTTATTCCCTATTTGCTTTATTCGTTTTTGTAGGCTACGGTTTAGCTGTTATCATTCCCAATTGGAAAAAGTTCAGCTGATTTTTCAACTTTAATTCTGTATTTCTATCCTAATCTTATTTTCTTCTTTAAGAAAATGAAAAATATACATTTTATTATTGATTAATAATCAAGTAGTTAGAAATAATTTGCTTAATATTTTTAAATTTTTAGTACTTTGTATTGCATAATACTATTTAATGTCCATATATTTGCAATAGAAAATACCAATTCTATGGATATTGAAAAAACAAAAACACAAATGCGCAAAGGAATACTGGAATATTGTATTCTCAGCATCATAAAAAATTCGGGTGATGCGTATGCTTCCGATATTTTAGATGAGCTGAAAAAAGCAGAAATGATTGTGGTAGAAGGCACGCTTTATCCTTTACTCACCCGATTAAAAAATGATGAACTTTTAGCCTACCGCTGGGAAGAATCTACTTCCGGCCCACCCAGAAAATACTTTACGCTCACAGAACAAGGAAATGATTTTCTTGAAGAATTATCCACCACCTGGAAACAATTACACAAAGCAGTAAACAAAATAACCCAAGAATCTTAATCGCTATGGACAAAACAATATCAATCAGTATAGGCGGCTTTTCTTTCATTATTGATGATGGTGCCTACTTAAAACTAAAAAATTATTTAAATCAAATCCGGCTTTCACTCAAAAATATGGAAGGAGTTGAAGAAGTTTTATCGGATGTTGAAGCACGGGTTGCAGAAATTTTCAGAGAAAAATTAGGAACGAGAGAAGTTGTAAACGAACAAGATGTTGAACAAGTTATTGCCATTATGGGGCGACCTGAGCAATATACTGAAGGAGATGATTTTGAAGAAGACGAAAAAATTAATTCTTTTTCTTCATCCGAGAAAAAATCAAAAAAATTATACCGTGATCCGGATGATAAAATTATTGCCGGAGTTTTATCAGGAATTGCACATTATTTAGGAATCGAAACCTGGATAACACGAATCATCTGGATTCTTCTGTTTTTTGCCGATATTCCGTTGACTAACACCTCTTTTACTTTAATTTCCTATATTATCCTTTGGATTATTCTTCCCAAAGCAGAAACTTTAAGTCAAAAGTATGAAATGCACGGGCAAAGTGGTGATTTTGAATCCATTAAACAAAATATCAGTAAAACTTTTTCTGACATCACTTCATCCGGAAGTAAAACTTCAGATACTTTAGGAGAAGTGCTTCGAGTAATAGCCAAAGTCTTTTTAATTATCATTGGAATTTCCTTTATTTTTACCGGAATCAGCTTATTAATCGGCGGTATTGTTTCGGTCTTTGTTTTATCCAACGAAATTCCGTTCAGATTCTTTGATTATATCGTTGATTACAGTTGGCAAGAATGGACAGCTAAAACTTTAATTTTTCTTTTATTAACTATTCCGGCAATTTTATTCATCGTATTTGGTTTTAAATTATTTTCTAACCGTATAAAAATCAATCGGTTTTTAATAGGTAGTTGCTTGATTATTTGGTTTTTATCCATTGTTGGAATTGTGTTTTTAGGACAAAGTATTTATACTAATTTCCGTCAGGAAATTGAATTTTCAGAAACAAAATCATTTTCGTTAACCCAAGACACTTTACAAATTTCTTTTGAAGAATTTAAAAGTGTAAAAAAACCGCAAATCCGATGGAGTTTTAACAATAATTGGGATGGATTCATAGAATTTGAAGGAAAATTACACCGAATATTAAAAGAAAATATAGAAGTTCAAGCTTCGCCGGATGAACAAATTTATGTTGAAGTTAAATACCGTTCAAAAGGTTCCAATTTAGATGATGCACAAAAAAATGCAGAAGCTATTCATTTTCAATACGAAATAACCGAACAAGGTGAATTAGTGTTTGATAAATATATTTCAGTGGATAAAAATGTAAAATATCGTGATCAATCCGTGAAGATTATTGTGTATTTACCCAAAAGTAAAACCTTACATTCTCAAAACAGCCGCTACATCAGTTCCACTAAATCTCACTCAAAATCTAAAAAATATTACGACGGATACAATAAATTTTTTAAATTTGTAGATGAAAATTTTGAATGTCTGAATTGTTCAAATGAAAAAAAGAACACTTATTCCTTTGACTCTGAGACTTCTAAAGTGAAGATTAACTCAAAAGGAATCAAAATTCAAGACGGTGACGATAAAATAATTATAAACAAAAACCAAATCCAAGTTTCAGATGGTACAGATTCTATTAATATTGACTTCTCTGATAATTGATTTCATCACTTCTTTTGTCAGCCAATTTCTTTAGATCTCTTTTATTTCTAATACAAAAAACCGAATGTTGAATTTCGGTTTTTTTATTTTTCAATTGGATTTTAATCTATTTTCTCAAAAACTATGAAAGATTTAATCGGTCAGGCTATTCAAGATTATTATTTCAATAATTCACCTGAAGACATTCAAACGGAATCGTCTGTTTCAGAAATGGACATTCTGCCTGTTGCTCATTTGTTCCGAAACTATGCTGAAATGAATCGATTAGAAAAAAAAGCTTTGGATACAACTTACGGAAAAGTTTTGGATGTAGGTGCTGCTGCCGGACCACATAGTTTATACTTACAAAATGAAAAAAAATTAGCAGTTACTGCTTTGGATATTTCGCCGCTTTCCATTGAAATTTGTCGTTTAAGAGGTATTAAAAAAGCAATTTGTTCTTCTTTATTAGATTTTAATGAAGAAAAATTTGATACGATTTTACTTTTGATGAATGGAACCGGAATTTTTGAAACTTTTGACAAAATCGGAATATATCTTGAAAAATTAAAAACTTTACTCAACAAAAAAGGACAAATTCTCATCGACAGCACTGATATTATTTATATGTATGACGACCTTAACGGCATCAGTTTGCCACTGGATTCTTATTATGGAGAAGTTGATTATTTCGTTTACTACAAAGGAAAAGAAGAAGACCCAATGACTTGGTTGTACCTTGATTTTGAAAATTTAAAACGAATTTCTGCCAAACATGGTTTTAAAATTGAAAATTTAGCTCAAGATGGATTTGCCTACTTGGCTCGATTGAGCTTAGAAGCTGATAATTAGTTAAATTCTCTTTTTTCTGCTCAACAACTGATTTACCAACTGAAAAATAAAAAACGGCAACTTACAATTTGTAAACTGCCGTTTTACTTTTTATTAATCAGGATTATTGAACTACTAATTTTTGACTTTCCAATTTATTTGCTGATTCAAAAACAAGTACATAAACTCCTTTTGGTAACTGAATCTGAATTCTGTTTTTTCCTTGTAACTGATTTTCAGTTTGAAGCAAACGTCCGTTTATATCATAAATCTTAAGACTTCCATTTTCTTTTGATTCAACAAAGAAATGATTTTTAGTCGGATTTGGGTAAATTGTAAATCCGGAATCTTTTATTTCTGAAACTCCCATTTCGTCTTCTTCACCACATTCAAACGGATCAAAAAACACTTCTCCTAATTCTGAATCATCCAATTTATGAAAAATAACTTCTTCTACTTCTTCCGCTGTGGATTCTTGCTCTTCAATCCAGCAATTATGTAAAGCTTTTATGTCATTGGGCGTATTATTGTACAAAGCATAAATAACACCATCATTTCCATTTTCACTAAATACATTTAATCCAGGATTAAAATCATCTTCATCATCACTTCCGAAATTTGCCTTTGCTGTTCCTTGTAAAGTTACGCCCCATAAATTCCGTCGAATCTGATTATTTGTAACAATCATCCCTGTAGTACTGTACAAATTAATTCCACTTCCTCCCAACATAGGTTCTCCTTCTGTATCATTATCTTCAATAATATTATCAGCTATGATTCCGGACGAATTTCCCATGGAAGTAATTCCGTAACGGTTATCTTTCACAATATTTCCTTGAATTAAAATATTATTTTCTACTCCCACCAAACTGGAAGCTGAAATTCCTCCTACTTTTGTTAAACTACGGTCTCCGATTACCGTATTATTTATAATTTTAATAGTATCTGAAGGTCCGCTCGGTCCCATATTGATTTGAGGAGCATTCCCATTGGCTGTGTGGTTTCCATTGAAATAATTCCCTTCAATAATCGCTGCTACGGAAGTATTGGCTCCTGAACTCAAAGCAGCTTTCTCATTTGAATTAAAGTAAGAATTCATAATAATCGGACTTCCTTTAGAAAAAGAAATAGCACCTCCTGTTGAAGAACCGCTCCCGTTATTGGAAACTTCACAATCATACATTTCAAAATTTGCAGTTACTACTTTTAACCCACCTCCGTACTCAATTAAAGTGTTTTTGAAATAAATTTCTGATTCATCATAAAACCAAAAACCTTTATAATGATTTTCCGGGTCTGTTGCTGTAATCACAACTTGATGCTCACCTGCATCGCTTTTAAAATAGCCTTTTACGCCTATTTCAACATTTGAAACAATTTTTAAAGTCAAACCTTCATTCAAAAGCAAAGAATCATTTTCTTCCACCATTAAATCTTCGTGTAAAGTATAGGTATTTCCATCCACAGTTACTGTAGCAGGCGAAGCCGTTGCTATATCATCCAAAGTCCAATTCACTCCTGTATTCGGAGTCGAAAATTGTGCATTTAGTCCAACTAATAATCCGAATAGGAAAATTAGTGTTATTCGTGTTTTCATTTTTTCTTCGTTTTTATGATTAATTACTGTTTTTTCTTTGTTGTCCAAAAGGGTTTGCAAGTTAAAATAAATTACCGAAATTTGTCTATCTAAAACTGCGAAAACTCATAGAAGCTTTTAAAATAGAGAATAATAGTCTTTCTTAAAATTTATTTTAAATCTATGTTAACAAAAAAAACAAAATATGGGTTAAAAGCCATGAGTTATTTGGCTAAACATTCAACCGGACAACCTATATTGATTTCTGAAATTGCTGAAAAAGAAGCAATCCCTTTGAAATTTTTAGAAGGGATTTTATTGGATTTGAAAAGAAGCGGCACTTTAGATTCTAAAAAAGGAAAAGGTGGTGGCTATTTTTTAATCAAAAATCCCAAAGACATTACGATTGCTTCCATCATACGAATATTAGAAGGTCCCATCGCTCTTTTACCTTGTGTGAGTCTTAATTATTATAAAAAATGCGACGATTGTGTTGATGAATATACTTGTTCTTTGAACCGGGTTATGGTAGAAGTTCGAGATGAAACCTTAAAAATACTTGAAAATCAACATCTTGGAGATTTAATTTAGAATCAAAAAAAATTAATTATTTAGTATAGTAATTTAATAGACTTTTGTATCTTTTCAGTGTGTAGATTCTAAATAGACTAAACCCCTATAAAGTCTATATA
>JAVFAE010000008.1:0-19283 GCA_034002605.1 Weeksellaceae bacterium
TGCGCGTAAATCATCCATAATGTCGAGCAAACGTTCAAAAGCTTTCAGTTGTTCTTTTCGTGTATTCATTTTTTTATTTGTAGGAACGGACAAAGTACGATGTATTTTGAAAAATTCAATAAAAAAACCGAACAGATTCTTTAGAATTATTCGGTTTTCTTCTTTTTCTATAGTTTGAAATTAATTTTCTTCTTCAATTTTTTCTTCTTTTGTTTCTTCGGATTCAGGTTCAGGCGTAACCAATCCTTTTGACTGAAGAATGTTGTACCATTGAAATAATTTTTTCAAATCGGAATCATATACTCGGTCTTCGTCGTATTCCGGTAAAACTTCTTCCATATATTTTCTCAGATTCGCACCGGATTCTTTGTGATTAATGGCGACTCCTCCATTTTCTTTATGGTAGATTTTCTCAAAAACATCTTTTAATGGAAATTCTTCTGAAACGCCATAAATAGCGACATTTTCCAATAAACTCACATTGTTTTGAGCCGAAATGGATGTTTTTTTACCTTTTTCTAAATCTTCTACAATAAATCCTCCTTTAGCTTGAGAAATCAATTTGTACAAACCCGGTTTTCCTGCGATTGAAATAATTTTTGTTAAATCCATAGTTGTTAATTATGTTGTTCGTTATTAATTTGGAAACTGCATTTTGTAATCTGCTTTTACTTTTCCTTTTGAAATATTTTTTAATTTATTTTGAATCAGTTTTTTCTTCAAAGGTGTTAGATAATCTGTAAACATCACACCTTCTATATGGTCGTATTCATGTTGAATTACCCGGGCACGAATATCGGAAAATTCTTCTTTGTGAAATTGCCAGTTTTCGTCATAATATTCTATTACGATGGTTTCCGGGCGGTTTACGTCTTCACGAATTCCCGGAATGCTTAAACAGCCTTCATTGAATTTCCAGTCATCACCTTTTTTTTCGGTAATTTTGGCATTAATGAATACTTTTCTGAAAGATTGTAATTCATTTTGAATATCTGCGTATTTTTCATCTTCCGTAAAAGGAGTCAAATCAATTATAAATAAACGAATCGCCAGGCCAATTTGAGGAGCAGCAAGTCCAACGCCGTAAGCACCTTCCATGGTGTCGAACATATTGTTGATCAGGATATTTAAGTTTTTATATTCTTTGTCTATATCAATTGACTTTTGACGTAAAACCGAATCTCCATAAGCTCGAATGGGTAATATCATTACATTTATTTTTGTGCAAAAGTACTTAATTTATCGAAAGTGAAATCGGAGAGAAGACTAAAATAAGCTTAAATTTTCTTAAATTTTTAAGTTTTGTTTAGTTTCCATATACGATTGTAAAATAATAGTTGCACTTACTTTGTCAACTAAAGTTTTGTCTTTTCGTTTTTTCTTGCTTAGTCCGGTTTCAAATAAAGTCTGAGCGGCCATTTTGGAAGTAAAAGTTTCATTTTGTCTAAAAATTGGAAGAGAAGGATGTTTTTGAGTAAATTTTTGAATGAATTTTTGAATTTCTGTTTCCAATTGCCCTACTTCACCGTGCATACGCATGGGTAAACCCACTACAATTTCCTGAACAGGATTTTCAGCAATATAAGTTGTTAAAAATTTCATTAAGTTAGCTGTTTCAACTGTTTCTAAAGCAGTTGCGATGATTTGTAATTCATCGGTTACAGCTATTCCGGTGCGTTTTGTTCCGTAATCAAGTGCAATAATTCTTGGCATGCTACAAAGATAAGGATTTACAGAAAAACGAGAGGAATATCATTTTACCCACTAACAATTTGGCAAAATTATTATAGTGTTTATGTAAAGTTTTATATATTTGAGAGTTGTTTAAGTACTTAAATACGTCACTAATCATACACAAAACCATTGTACGTAATTATTAAAACACTATGCAAAAATAAAATACTCTATCTACAATTAGCCATAGATTTTGATTTAAATGTAAAATTCAATTATCATAAATCCATACAGTTTGAAGGAGGTGTTCAAAGTTTAAGAACCATAAAGCCAAAAGGATTTAAAGTAATGGGGCAATATGATTCTGTGTGCCTTTTTGGTTATTGTTTTATGCGAGAAGAAGAAAGAACATTTAATCTTGACCGAATATCTGGACTTAAAATAAATCCAAAAGAAATTGAATTTTGGTCTGAATAAGACAGCCTACATACAACGCGAATTGCGTAATAACCAAATTTTTAAACTAAAAATCCTATCTTTGAAAATATCAAACTGTTAATTAAAAATTGTAGAATACAATAAAATTGAAAACAAAGTGCTTTTACAGAATTCAACAACTTTAGAATTAGTGTTTTAAGGTTGTTTTTTGTTTCTAAAAGCAAAAAGCTAAGCTGAAATAGTTGTAAATTTGTTCGGTTACTATAAGCGAAATATGGCAAAAAATAGAATTTTAAACGTAAACGAAAATAGCTGTTATTCATCAAAACGAAACGGACTTTATTAGTTTAACTGATATGACTAAGAGTTTTAACGAGGGAAGCGGTTTGATAGGGAAATGGATAACAAATAAAAATACATTGGAATATTTGGGTGTTTGGGAAAAAATCAACAACCAAAATTTTAATTACCCCGAATTCGGGGTAATTGGACAAGAAGCTGGGACAAATCGATTTATAATGTCGGTTGGACAATGGATTGACAGAACAAAGGCTGTCGGAATGCTTGTGAAAGCAGGTCGTTACGGAGGAACTTATGCACACAAAGATATTGCTTTTCATTTTGCAATGTGGCTAAGCCCTGAATTTCAAATCTATTTGGTTAATGAATTTCAACGATTAAAAAGTGAAGAAAATGACCGTCTAAAATTAGAATGGAATTTACAGCGAACTTTAGCAAAAGTCAATTATCAAATCCATACCCAATCAAAGAAAACTTGATACCGAAAGAAATGTTTATGCAAATGAAGCTGATTTATTGAACGTTGCGCTTTTCGGAATTACTGCGAAAATTTGGAAAGAAAACAATCCCAATCAAAAAGGAAATATAAGAGATGATGCAACTTTGGAGCAATTAATTGTTTTGAGCAATATGGAACATTTTCGATTAGTGAGTGCAGAGCCAAAACGAAGTTTTGAGCTATGCCGAGCGTAGAAAATGAAGAACAAAGTTCAAAGTATCAACGCTTTGCTTATCAGACAAGGTTTACCACAAAGAGACAGATTAGTTCAACTAAATAAAGTTGCCATAACACAAATGAAATCGTTACTTGAAAGTAACTCAATGAAGAAACTAAAATAAACTGTAGAAATTGCAATGAACCGCTAACAAGGGTAACTATTGCACAACCCTAATTTTATTGGTTTTTGTAATTTAGCAAATAAAAAACTCCTTTAATTTATTTTTATCGGTTAATAGTGAAAATTAATACTGGAAATTTAAAAGCGAATGTCGTAGATTTTCAATAAATTATACTTGTTTTTCAAAGAATTGTAGTACTTTTGCACCCACTTTGGCGGATTTTAAAAACAAAGTATTGAAAAACAAAAGTTTAACGACTCTCAAAAGCAATTTTCCGCTCTTATTTTAAATTGAAATTTTGAGATACAAATTTAAAATTATGTCAGAAGAGACAAGAAACGAAGAAGTAGAAGAAGTTGTAAAATCAACAGTTGAATCTGCTTCAATCAATGCCAACGTAACCCCGGAAGAATTCGACTGGGAATCATTTGAATCAGGATTAAACGAAGAAGACCGTAAAGAAAAACTCGAATTAGAAAGAATGTACGATGATACATTGGAAGATTTGGATGAAAATTCGGTTTTTAAAGGAAAAGTAGTTCGTTTGACTGACAAAGAAGCTATTGTTGACATTAACTTTAAGTCAGAAGGAGTTATTTCATTAAATGAATTTCGCTACAATCCTAACTTAGCAGTTGGTGATGAAGTGGAAGTAATGGTGGATACGCGTGAAGACAAAAACGGCCAATTGGTTCTTTCACACAGAAAAGCAAGAACATTAAACGCTTGGGATGCTGTGAATTCAGCTCATGAATCTCAAGAAATCGTAAACGGATACATTAAAGCACGTACCAAAGGAGGTATGATTGTAGATGTATTTGGAATCGAAGCTTTCTTACCGGGTTCACAAATTGATGTGAAGCCTATTCGTGATTACGAACAATATGTAGGCAAAACCATGGAATTCAAAGTGGTTAAAATTAATCCGGAATTCAAAAACGTTGTGGTTTCTCACAAAGCACTTATTGAAGCCGACATCGAAGAACAGAAAAAAGAAATCGTGGCTCAACTTGAGAAAGGACAAGTATTGGAAGGAGAAGTTAAAAACATCACTTCTTATGGAGTATTTGTTGACTTAGGAGGAGTGGACGGTTTGATTCATATTACAGACCTATCTTGGTCAAGAATCAACCATCCTTCAGAAATCTTGGAAGATGGTCAAAAAATCAATGTGGTTATTTTAGATTTTGACGAAAATAAATCAAGAATCCAATTAGGAATCAAACAATTAGAAAAACATCCTTGGGAAGCTTTGGACAAAGATTTGAAAGTTGGCGACAAAGTAAAAGGAAAAGTTGTAGTATTGGCTGATTATGGTGCGTTTGTAGAAGTTGTTCCGGGAGTTGAAGGCTTAATCCACGTTTCTGAAATGTCTTGGTCCACTCATTTACGTTCTGCTCAAGATTTCGTAAAAGTAGGAGATGAAGTAGAAGCAGTTGTTTTGACTTTGGATCGTGATGAAAGAAAAATGTCATTAGGAATCAAACAATTAACTCCGGATCCATGGACAGATATTACCGCTAAATATCCGGTTGGTTCACACCACAAAGGAAAAGTAAGAAACTTTACTAATTTTGGTGTATTCGTTGAATTGGAAGAAGGAGTGGACGGTTTAATTTACATTTCTGACTTGTCTTGGATTAAAAAAATTAAACATCCATCTGAATTCTGCAATGTGGACGATGTTTTGGATGTAGTAGTTTTAGAATTAGATGTTGAAACCCGTCGTTTGAGTTTAGGTCATAAACAATTGACAGAAAACCCTTGGGATAAATACGAAGCTAAATATGCGGTAGGAACTCATCATACCGGAAAAGCAGTTGACGTATTCGATAAAGGAGCAACTATCCAATTTGAAGATGCAGATGTTGAAGCTTTTGCTCCGGCAAGAACATTGGAAAAAGAAGATGGTTCTCGAGTTAAAAAAGGAGATGAATTGGAATTTGTAGTGATTGAATTCAATAAAGAATTCCGTCGTGTTGTTGTTTCTCACTCTGCTTCTTTCCGTGAGGAAGAAGAAAAACAAGCTAAAAAAGCTTTGGAGAATCAAACTACCGAAACCGCTACTTTAGGAGACATCGACGAATTAGCTGAATTGAAAAAGAAAATGGAAGGAGAAGGAAACTAATCCTAAAATTAACTTTATAATAAAAACCCTGAATATCACTGAATATTCAGGGTTTTTCATATAATAGGAAAATTCAATATGAAAAAATAAAATTTTTAGAAACAATACAGTTTTTAAAAGAAGACAGATTTTCAAAAAACTTTGTACTTTTGCTCTCTTATGAAATACAATTATGGCAGTTAAAACATTCAGAGAAGTCATTGCGGAGGCAATGAGCGAAGAAATGAGAAGGGATTCCTCCATTTATTTGATGGGCGAAGAAGTCGCAGAATATAATGGTGCTTACAAAGCATCCAAAGGAATGTTGGATGAATTCGGTCCGAAACGAGTAATTGATTCTCCCATTTCAGAAGGTGGCTTTACCGGAATTGGTATTGGAGCTGCGATGAATGGCTGTCGTCCGATTATTGAATTCATGACTTTTAATTTTTCTTTGGTCGCTATTGACCAAATTATAAATAATGCCGCCAAAATGTATCAAATGTCCGGAGGACAATGGAATATTCCAATTGTTTTCAGAGGACCAACCGGTTCTGCCGGACAATTGGGCGCAACACATTCACAATCTTTTGATAATTGGTATGCCAATACTCCGGGATTAAAAGTTGTAGTTCCTTCTAATCCTTATGATGCAAAAGGATTATTAAAATCTGCAATCCGTGACAATGATCCTGTGATTTTTATGGAATCAGAACAGATGTATGGTGATAAAATGGAAATTCCGGAAGGAGAATATTTGATTCCGATAGGTGTAGCCGACATTAAAAAATCCGGTTCGGATGTAACCTTGGTTTCTTACGGAAAAATGGTGAAAAATGTTCTGGAAGCTGCCGAACAATTAGAAAAACAAGGGATTTCTGCCGAAGTTATTGATTTGAGAACTTTACGTCCATTGGATTACGATACGGTTATTCAGTCTGTTCAGAAAACCAACCGATTGGTTGTTGTAGAAGAATCTTGGCCGTTTGGAGGTATTTCAACCGAAATTTCATATATGATTCAGCAAAAAGCATTTGATTATTTGGACGCTCCGATTAAACGAATTACTTCACCGGATATTTCCGCTCCTTATTCAGCAGAATTATTCAAAGAATGGTACCCGAGTGTAGGAGAAATCATTGAAGCAGTTCAATCGGTGAGTTATAAAAAATAAATCCAAACAAATTTTCAAAAAATTAGGGGGTGGGTAAAATCATTTTAGAAGATATTCGAGTTCATTCCAATCATGGCTGTTTGGAAGAAGAAGCATTGATTGGTTCAGATTATTTAGTTGATTTGGAAATTGAAACCGATTTGTCAAAATCAATGGAAACAGATGATTTGAATGATACGGTGGACTATGTTCATTTAAATACTATCGTAAAAGAAGAAGTTTTAATTCGTTCAAAATTATTGGAAAATGTTGTACATAGAATTTTACAAAGAATTCAGAATGAACTTCCTGAAGTTCGTTTTGTTAGAGTAAAATTAACTAAAATTAATCCCCCAATTGAAGGAAATGTAAAAAAAGTAAGCGTAGTTTTAGAAAAGAAATTCTAAATTTCGTTTAAATTTATATATTTGCAGTCCTATGCAAGTAAAAGGTTCCGTGGCCGAGGGGCTAGGCACCGGTCTGCAAAACCGTCTACAGCGGTTCGAATCCGCTCGGAACCTCTAATTAAGACTCTGATTATAAGTAAGTAGTCAGGGTCTTTTTATTCAACAGATGCGATTGTCAATACGCTGATTTTAACTTCCGGAAATTGAGAATGAATTAAATTTACGCAAATAGAAAGCGTGGCTCCACTTGTTAAAACATCATCTACCAATAAAAAATGACCTTTAATTTGCTTTGAAGTTAGTTTAAAAGCATTTTGAATAGAATTCAATCGTTCTTTTCGTGATTTTGATACTTGGGAAGGATTATTCTGAACCCGAATCAGAAAGTCGTCTATTAAAGGAATTCCATTTTTATCTGCTAAAGTTTTAGCAAACGGAATTACCTGATTATATCCTCTTTTTTTTAATTTTTTAGGATGAATCGGAATGGGGATAATACCCGAATAAACCGATAAATCCATTTCTTTATTGAGTTTTTCTGCTAATACAATTCCGACTTTTTTGTTGTTATTGTATTTCAATGCATGCAATAATTTCTGAGTAATTGTATCATGACGAAAAATTAATAAACTACAAGCTGCTTCTACTGAACACAAATCGCTTAATTTTTGATAAGCAGAATTGGAATCGTCCAAGTTCCAATATGTAAAAGGAAGTTCAAGAGTGCAATCTACACATAGAATATTAGCTTCTGAAAGAACGGAATCACAGTTCAAACAACGCTTTGGGAAAAATAAGTCAAACACACTTCGTCCTATTGTGGTTAATTGCATAACTTTGCAGTTGATTTAAGGACAGTTAAGATAATGAACATAATCCGAGTTACCAAATCTTTTAATTTTGAAACCGCTCATGCTCTGTATGGATATGACGGAAAATGCAAAAATATTCATGGACATTCCTACAAATTATTTGTAACCGTAAAAGGAAGCCCGAATCAGGAAAAAAATCATCCCAAATTCGGAATGGTGATAGATTTTGGTGATATTAAAAAAATCGTAAAATCTCAAGTGGAAGATTATTTTGACCATAGTATCTTGCTGAATGCCAATTCACCTCATAAAATTTTAGGAGAAAAATTAATCGAAGAAGGGCATAAAGTCATTTTTACAGACTACCAACCTTCGTGTGAAAATATGCTGATTGACATGGTGGAACGTATTCGTCTGTATTTGCCGGAAACAGTGAGTTTACATTCACTTCGACTTCATGAAACTGAAACATCTTACGCTGAATGGCTGGCAGAGGACAACAAATAAATATTGAATTAAAAGAAGGTAAAAAAGTATATTTTGCTTCTGACCAACATTTGGGTGCTCCGAATGATGCAGAAAGTCGTATTCGAGAAATTCGTTTTGTAAAATGGTTAGACGAAATCAAAAAAGAGGCTCAGGTTTTATTTCTTTTGGGTGATTTATTTGACTTTTGGTATGAATACAAACAAGTGGTTCCGCGCGGATTTGTTCGAGTTTTAGGAAAATTGGCAGAATTAAGTGATTCTGGAATAAAAATTTATTTTTTTACAGGAAATCATGATTTGTGGATGCGGGATTATTTAGAAAAAGAAATTGGCATACAGCTTTTTAGAGAACGTCAAATTTTTACAATTAATCAGAAAAAGTTTTTCATTGCCCATGGAGATGGATTAGGCCCGGGCGACAAAGGTTATAAACGAATGAAAAAACTTTTTACGAATAAAATTGCTCAATTCTTTTTTTCTTTACTTCATCCGGACTTTGCTGTTTGGTTGGGAATTACGACTTCGCGTAAAAATAAGTTGATTTCGGGTGATGAAGATGTCCATTTTTTAGGCGAAGAAAATGAATGGTTGGCTCTTTATGCCAAAAGAAAATTGGAAGCTGAACATTTTGATTATTTCATTTTTGGACATCGTCATTTACCAATGGAAATTCAAGTTGGAAAAAATTCAATTTATATGAATTTAGGTGATTGGGTAAACCATTTTACGTATGCGAAATTTGATGGGAATCAATTGGAATTAAAGCGTAACATTGCCCAATAAACTCTCGTAAATAGTATAAATTTCTTTTCTGAAAAAGAATCCGGACATTATCAGGATATAAATCCACACAAAAAGTTCTTTTCGATTATAGGAATTCATATATTGGGTAAACCGACTGAGAAAAATAGCAATGGAAAGTCCGAGAAATGCCAATAATTCAATTTGTTCACCACCAAAAAACAACAAAATCAGAATCCAATTCAGGAAGTAAAGAAAAGTGATAAAATAATTATGTCGTTTGTTGGTGTCTTGTTTGGCAAGGTGTTTTATGTGGTCGTACCACACTCGAACGAGCAATAAACCAACAGGTAATAATGCCCAAAGAGTACCGGTATGCCATAGATTTCTGTAAAAAGCATCTTTATAAGACAGCAACCAATCCATTTCTCCAATGATATAAAGAATCTGTACGCCTAAAATTAAGGGCAGTGAAAATCCGATTAAAAACAGTAAAAATCCTCTGAAATTGATGGATAACTTATAAAAATAAGTAAAAATCAAAAATCCGGATAGAAACAAACTCGGCGGATAAAAGAAAACCGATAAGCTGAGTAAAACGCCTATATTAAACAGAAAACGTTTGTTTTCCGGTCGTTTTTCAGACACTAATACAATTAGGAAAATTAAAGTTGAACTGAAAAGTGTGATACTCAGATTGTAGTCCAATGAAATTTTGGAAAAAATCAATTGCCATACTAAAAGGTAACCGAGAAAAAAACCGGATTCGTTTATTAAATTAGAACGGTTAAAAAATAGAAGACTTACAACAATGGACAATAAAAAGAAAAAAACGCCTATAACTCTTTCCCAACCGATGTTTTCCATAGGTTGACGGAGAAAAAACAAAGCTAAAAACAAGATACTTATTCCTATTTTTAAAATATTTGAGTTTCTTGAAAGTAATTTCACCAACATTTTTATAACTTTGCTTTTTTAAAAAGAAAAACAAAGATATGGGATTAATTACAGATATGTGGTTCGGTTTGGCAGATTTCTTTAAGTGGTCATTTGAAGAAATTTTAGTACCTATTGCAAAAGTTACAGACTGGGCACTTTTTATCATAGCAATGGCACTTATGGCTTGGTGGTTGTACAAATTAGCTCAGTTCGGAAATGACAACGAAAAGGATTATAAAGGTTGGTAATCTAATTCTGTAAAAGTTCATTTAACCATTTTCTAAAAAAATGTATCGGGAAAGAATTTACCCCGATACAAATTTTTTAATCTTACCTGAAAAAGGACTAAAACAAGAAACTTTTTAAGAGCCTGTTTATTTATAGTATTAAATAATTTTTAAAACAGGCATTTAAGTTCAAATTAAATCAGTCTTATTACCTGAGAGTAAGTTTCCATCCACTTCCGATTTGTTTTAAGTCATTATGGTCCACTTGAAATACCATAATGTAATCATTTTCATAATAATCAATCTGATAAGCATTGTACACACTATCAAGCACATAAAAAGTAAAGAGACAACCTTTGTTAGTACCTGTTCCGTACCAATTTTTTGTGTCAATCACTTCAAAATCCGTCCATTTGCTTGCGCCTACACTTGCAAATTTCACGTCTTCAGCTGTATCATCAACAACTGTAAACATTACAGAGAATTTATCTCCGTCATAAACTTCATAACTTTGTGCTTTAAGATTAGATGAGAAAGCAAAAGCAATCATCAAAATAGAAGTAAAAGCAATTTTTTTAAATACATTTTTCATTTTTTATCATTTTAAAATTAAACTATTGATTTTATATCAATCACAAATTTAAAGTGATGATAGCCTGCGGTGGTAGGAAAATTAGGGCATTTTATGTATAAAAATCACGCATTTTTAAGCTAAAAAGATTTAAATCGAAATGATTAACTTCTTTATTTTGCTAAATTTGAGTGTGTTATAAAAATAAAACAAACTAACTGAAATTTTTTCAACTCTCCCGCACGTTTGCATTGTGTGACTAAAAAACTACCGTATAACAAAGAAATATAATTTAAACAATTCACTATTTGCTGTTAATTCTTAGTTTTGTTTGAATTAAACATTTTCATTTTGAAACTGAATCGAAAACAATTTCAAACCAAAAATTTTAAAGGGGTACTTTCTTTATTGGCAGGCAACACGATTTCAAAAGTCATTGCCACTTTAGGTGGTTTGATTTTGGCAAATTATTACGGACCTGAAAGTTATGGAATTTACAATGTTTTCTTAAGTTACATTCTGATTATGACAGTTTTAACCTCTTTGCGTTTGGATAATGTGATGATTATGCAAAGAGGAAGTAAAGAAATCCGGAATTTATTCAGTGGAATTCTCATTATTTCTTTTGTTTTGACATTAGTTTTGGTTTTAGGCATGGCAATTTTAAAATATTTTAATCTTGCTTCTTTTGATATTTCCTATTTTGTACTTTCTTTAACTGCTTTGGGTGGAATTTTATCCGTTTGGAACCAGACTCAGAACAATATGTTTACAAAGTACAAATTGTTTAAACAGATTTCAACGGCTTTAATCATTGCTTCCTTATTCTCAATTGTCTTTCAAGCATTGTTTTATTTTACCGGATTCATTGAAAACGGATTGATTTATGGTTGGATAATCGGACTTATTGTATCGTTTATTTACAATATGCGGGTAGCAAAAAGTCGATTTCAGAAAGTGGACATTGCTTTGTTTAAAAAGAGTGTAAGAGAAAACAGCAAAATAATTCGTTTTACTTATCCATCTGATGCAATTAATTCTATTGCGACCAACATTATGCCGATTCTGGTACTCGCTTATTTCACACAGGCAGAAGTCGGAATTTTTGCCATGGCATTCAAAATCTTGTCAATTCCTTTGTTATTGCTTTCCAACTCGGTTTCTCGGGTTTATTTTCAAAAAGCCGTTTCTCTTTTTGGCTATGATAATCAAAGTTTACAGAGAATCACATATAAAATAATCGGAACAAATGTCGCTGTCATAGCTGTATTTTTGGTGTTGATAAACAGTATAGGAATTTATTTGCTGAATCATTTTTTAAATGAAAAATGGGATGGACTTGGCGCATACATTTGGACATTATCTTTTTGGATATTAGCAAGAAGTAGTTTAAATCCAATTTCACCACTTGTTATCGTATTGAAAAAAAACCATTACTCTTTATTATTCAATATTTATTTATTATTGGTTAACTTTTTAGCTGTTTACATCGGAGTTCAAAACGAAAGCTTTTTATATGGAATTGGGTGGTTTTCATTTTTATCCGGATTGGGATATTTGAGTTTATTAACTGCTGTTTTACTAAATTTGAACCGTCATGTCAAATCATAAAAAAATATCGTGGAAAAGAAAACTGGATTTTTTCCTGTTCGGATGGATTATCAATTGGGTTTATCCGCAATATTATCGTCCAAAATACCAATATGTACGATACTCTAAATTATTTTTTTACAATGTAATTCCACAAAAAATATTGGGAATCAACCGAAAAGTACAATGGCCCGTTCATTTCACTTCGATTGTACGAAGTCCGGAAAAAATTCAAAAAGGAATTTTATGCGATCCGGGCGATAATATTGGAGTTTATATTCAGGCAATGAATGGAATTATTTTAGGAAATAATGTGGGAATTAGTCCGGGCTGTAAAATTATTTCGGCTAATCACAACAACGAAGATCATCTTAAACATGATGAAGCACCGCCTATTCGGATTGGAAATAATGTCTTTATTTATGCCAATTCTGTCGTTTTGCCGGGAGTTCAGATTGGCGATAATGTGATTATTGGTGCGGGTTCTGTGGTTACACATAATATTCCTTCTAATTCCATTGCAGTTGGAAATCCATGCCGTGTTATCAAAGAAAAACCACCTCATCAGGAAGTTTATAAAGCCGAAGAACTTAATCGACCTTTTCCTGAAAATTTTTTAAATAAATAATTAAAATTAATAAACTACTTTTATAGGGATTTTTTGTAGAGATTAAGATTGTTTTTTAGGCAAACTCTCCGAAATAGTTTTGAAATTTTAGTTTAGTGTTAGAAGAAGTTATTGCTTCGTTTAAAATTGAATACAAATCTATTCTGTTTTGAGCAATGAAAGTAGCTTCAGTTTGTGAAAAGCTGTTTTGGGTTTGTGAAAGAAGAAAATCGAGGTTTTGAAAGGATTAATTTTCTAATTTATACAATCTTGTTGGTCGGTATTTATTATCAATTGATAATTCTTTTTGGACTTCACCATTCAAATCAACAGAATAAACACCATTAAATTTTCCTTCAACACTGTTTGGAACACACATAAATAATTTAGTATCCAAAATTGTAAAAACATTCACTCTCGAAGCAGTATTGGAAGCCGGAATTTCTAATTCTCTGTATTGAGTCGGGTTATTTATATCAAATTCATAATAGTGCATAAAAGAAGAAGACAAAGTCCCGGTTTGTTCACTCGAAGCAAAATAATAGGGAATATCCGAAATGTGTAAATACAATTTATTGTTGTAAGAAATTATGGATTGAGCAACTCTTCCTTCGCCAAATAAAGCTTCAATATCAATCATCCAATCGGTATCAAACTCAGTTTCGTTCTTTTTAATTCGGAAAATTTTGGAAGGATTGTGCGAATAAAATTGGTTCCATCCCCAAGAACAAAAATAAAGATTTCCGTCTTCGTCTTTTGTTGTCGGATTGTTTTCTGAAACATAAAAACCAACCGTTTTTGCTCCATGATACTGAATAATTTTTTCAAAACTGAAAGTTGGAATATCAATTACTGCCAAATAAAAATTTTCTTCATTTTCAGCGATTAAATTAAATCCGGCGGATTCAATGAAAACTACGCTAACGTAAAGTTTATCATTTTTGTAATCCATTACCAAAGAACCGGTTCGCACTAAATTATTACCCGATTCATCTTGAAAAACCGCATCAGGACGGAAAGCTTCGATATAAGGTTTTAAATCTAAAGAACCTAAGATATTCATCGTGGTAGGATCAAATTTCTGAATGGTTTGTTGACCAATATCTTCATTATAAAAAAAGCCGGTGTGTTCATCGACCAAACACAATTTTCTTGATGGAAAGAGATTATTTTTACCAATGAAAATCTCACTATCAATAAATATACGATTGGCGGTATTTAAGGTCAGTCGAAATAAACCCGGCGTGGAAGAATAACCCTTTTTGTCTTTTGCCATACTAAAAATAAAATTTTTATAGAAATGATGACCAGAAGAAGTCGATGGATCGGAATTGGTGAAAAGTGTACTTTCGTCTATCAAATCATACTTTAAATCCGGATCGACTTCGTTTAAATTAAAACTAAAAAAACGAGTAATATCAGCAGTTGAAGCATCTTCGGTTGCTAAAACATAATTGTAGGAATTAAAATCGGTTTTGGGCAAATTATTTTCATCATCAAGATTGTCTAAAGTACAAGAAAGGATGAAAAACAAACTAATTAATAGACTGATTATGTGTAATTTATTGATTTTCATATTAGAAAGAATAAGTTAATTTAACTCTGAAATTACGTCCCGGATTTTGCATTTTAAATTCATTGTAGATTTCATGGTTGAATAAATTTTTTACTTCAGCACTGATTGAAATATTATTTTTGCCTAAATCACGAGTATAAACCATGCCTAAACTATGCAAATGCTGAACCGGAATAATTCGGCTGGTATTGATTTTTGAATGCCCCCATAAACCTAAAAATCCATCGGGTTCAAATTGCTTTTCGATGAAATCCAGGTAATATTGATGAACATAAGAATAATCCCAGAAGAACGACAAATCAGTACTTAAGTTCAAAATATCTTTTAAATTATAAGAAAAACTTGCGTTGGAATAATAAAAAGGCATATTGGCAACTCTCGCTTTTTTGTAGTGTTGATTGTTCAAAGCCGGATCGTTTGAGGAGCTCAAACGGTAATCATTCCAAGTAATATTCCCTGCTAAAATGAAATTTTTGGTTGGACGATAGGTCATTTCTATTTCTACGCCCAAACCTTTTACATGATCCAAATTCAAAAACATAGCTTGGTATTGGTTAATGTCTTTCAAACGGATTAATTCTTTAGTATCACGATAATAGGTGTTGAGTTCCAATCGGAATTTTTGACTATCAAAAACATATCCGAAGTTGATATTGGAACTTTTTTCAGGTTTTAAATTATAATTTGCCAAAATGAAATTATTATCACCAAATAATTCGTTCTGTTCCGGTAAACGATAAGTGTTTTCATAAGAAATCCGTAAGAAATTTTTTGAATTAATATTGAATTTCAATGCTTGTGAAAAACTCCAACCATCATTGGTAATATCTTTGTCGTTTATGGTGATACTTGTTGGGTCATCCGATGAATTATAATTTCCTGAAAGAAAGTTGAATAAATATTTGATTTGTGTATTGGATTCTAATTTTTTATCAAAAAAGCGACTGTTTAATGCCAAATTGGAAATTAATTTGTTGTAATTGGTTCCCCGAGGATTGAAACTGTCGTTATTGGTTTTTCGATTATAGTGGCTGAAAACGGTATTACTTTCAATTTGAAATTGAGAATTAACCAAATAATTCAAATAAGTTCTCGAAGTAATTTGTTCCATTTTGTGTAATAAATAACCATTTCTCAAATCGAGATTTCCCATTTCAGAACCCGAATTATTGTAATGCGCTTCGCCCATCCAATCGTAATATACGTTTTTGGCTTTGTCGAATAATTCAAAATTAATATGACTGTAAACCAAGAATTGATTTAAACTCAATCTGTTGTCTAAAAAATATTTTTTGTATTTAATCGAAGGAATAAAGTTCCCTTTTTCTTTACGATAAACCTCACCAAAAGGTCGTGCACGCGAATAAGTGTCATTTTGAATTTCTTTTTTCAAGTCATAAGAATTGACTTTAAATTCCAATAAATCTGCCCATTTCAAATTTCGGAATTGAACAAAAAATTCGGATGAAAATTGTTCAAATGCATTGTGAAACAAACGATTGCGAATGTATTGAGTTTGTCCGGTTTCTGGATTTCGATAGGGTAATTTATCGACTTTATAGTTGTTTTTGGAGTAATTATAGAAAATGCTTCCACCGATAAAAACATAATCTGTAATTTTAATTAGCGAATTAACAGAGCCAATTTGAGTACCAAAAGAACCGGTTTCGTAAGTGATTGAACCACCGGTTTTATTACTAGTCATCGGAATGAAATTCACAGCACTTCCCAAAGCGTCAATTCCGATTTTGGTAGGTAAGACGCCTTTATAAATTTCGATTCTATCTAAGGAATTAGTGGGGATTTTCGATAAACCGTAGTTGGAACCCAAGTAATCAATCGGAATATCGTCATACAGGAATTTAATTGAATTTCCTGTAAAACCGCCGATAATGATATTGTCGATAGAACCTAAACCACCGATATTTCTGATTTTTACACCTGGTGCACGATTTATAATTTCTTCGACTGAACTGGCTCTTTCCAGATTTTCTTTGATGGTTACGATATCAGCTTTAATCGCATTGTTTTTTAATCTTTCACTTTCGGTTTTGGTTTGAATTAAAATTTCATTTAGTTGAATGTTTTGATTTTTCCTTTCAAGGGTAATATAAAGTAAATCAGAAGTTTGAGTTTTAAGTTGTATTTCAAAAGGACCAAAAGTTTGAGTTTCAAAATCTACTGCTATGTGGTAAGTTCCAAAAGGAAGGTTTTCAAAAGAAAATTGTCCATTTGAATCGGTAAATGTAGTTTGTCCATCTTCTACAATATAGATTTCAATTCCTTCTAATTGCAAACTCAATTGGTTGATAATTACGCCTATAATTGCTCCTCTCTCTTGAGCGAAACCCAAAGAGCCAAGCAGTAAAAGTATAACGAAAAGAGTTCTTTGCATTCTATTTTTAATTGGGATAAAAAACTAAATGACTGATGGTTTAAAAATGAGCAAAGCTGTCAATTTGAGAGATTTTTTGACAGCTTGCTTAATTTTAAGACATAGTAATTAGAAATTAATTTCCAAAATCACATGTGTAAATTGAACCATCAGAATTATAGATAGTAGGCTTTAAACTTTCGTTAATATCTTGTTTTACCAAAGTGAATTTTGCTGTAGAACCGTGTCCCAAAGTAGAAGTAAAGGTCATTTGCCATTTTCCTTCTATTTTTTCAATTTCCACATTTTCAGCACTCAATCCAAAGTTATATGGAGGCATAGACAGATTGTTTTGCGTAATGGTAAAAGCCGTTTCGTCACCTTCCCAAGTCCAAAAATCTTGACCGGAAGGGAAGTTAGCTCCGATTACGATGGCTAAATTGTGGTTTTCTTTGAATTGATACCCTATGATTAAAGTAGTCATACACTGGTCTTCTAAAGGAAATCCGCCGGGAACGGCATTTGTAAAGTCAACACGAGTCAATTGCCAATCTCCTGTTAAACTTGCGGTTTCTGCCGGTGGATTGTTTTCGCCTGAATCGTCATCATCACTTGAACAAGAAACTCCGGTCGTAATCAAAAAGATGCTAAGGAATAAATACATTAAATTTTTCATCGCTATTTTATAAATAATTTGGAGGCAAATATAAGCCATATTTGTCTTTTATTATAGCATAAAAAATGATTTTAGTTACCTCTGGAGAAGATTGGGATTTTATTGTGGATAAAGTTTTCGAGTATTTTTTTAAGAAAATATGTATATTAATCAGTTGCAATAATATTTATAACGGAATATTTCCATGTTTTCTTCGTGGCCCATCTATCACTTTTCCTTCTAACATTGAAAAAGCTTTAATTAATTTTCTTCGAGTGTCGTGTGGTAGAATTACTTCGTCAATAAATCCACGCTTGGCAGCTTCATAAGGTGTAGCAAATAATTCAGCATATTCTTTTTCTTTTTCTGCCAATTTAGCTTCTTGGTCATCGGCTTCAGCAATTTCCTTTTTAAAAATAATTTCTGATGCACCTTTAGCTCCCATTACCGCAATTTCAGCAGTTGGCCAAGCAAAATTCATATCAGCACCTATATGTTTGGAATTCATCACATCATAAGCTCCTCCATAAGCTTTTCTTGTAATAACGGTTATTTTGGGTACAGTTGCTTCGCTCAAAGCATATAATAATTTTGCTCCGTGAACGATGATTCCATTCCATTCCTGATCTGTTCCCGGTAAAAATCCCGGAACATCTTCCAAAACCAATAACGGAATATTGAATGCATCGCAAAAACGGGTGAATCGTGCCGCTTTGATAGAACTGTTTACGTCTAAACAACCTGCCAGAAACATTGGATTATTGGCAACAATTCCGATACTTCTTCCACCCAATCTTGCAAATCCTACGACTATATTTTCTGCAAAATCTTTATGAATTTCAAAGAAACTGTCTTCATCAATTAGTTGATGAATAACGTCTTTCATATCGTAGGGTTTCGTTGAACTTTCCGGAATAATAGAATCTAATTCAGGACATAATTCTTCGCCTAATTCAAACGGATAGTTTTCCGGAACTTCGGCATTATTTTGTGGGAGATAACTCAATAGTTTTTTTATATCTTCTAAACATTCCACATCATTTGCAGAAGTTGTGTGTGCCACTCCTGATTTGGTAGAATGTGTACTTGCACCCCCTAATTCTTCAGCAGTTACGGTTTCATTGGTAACGGTTTTCACCACATTGGGTCCGGTTACGAACATATAAGAAGTATTTTCCACCATCATTGTAAAATCCGTCATAGCAGGCGAATACACAGCTCCTCCTGCACAAGGTCCCATAATGGCAGAAATCTGTGGAATTACTCCCGAAGATTGAACATTTCGATAGAAAATATCGGCATAACCACCTAAAGAGCGAACGCCTTCTTGAATTCTTGCGCCACCTGAATCATTCAAACCAATCATAGGTGCTCCCACTTTGAGTGCCATATCCATGACTTTACAAATTTTTTCGGCATGTGTTTCTGATAAAGAACCTCCGAAAACAGTGAAATCTTGAGCGAAAATATAAACCAAACGTCCGTTGATAGTTCCGTAACCCGTTATGACTCCATCACCCGGATATTTTTCTTTGTCCATTCCAAAGTCGCTTGTACGGTGTTCAACCAACATTCCGATTTCTTCAAATGAACCTTCGTCCAATACGTATTCTATGCGTTCGCGAGCGGTTAATTTTTTCTTAGCGTGTTGAGAAGCAATTCTTTTTTCACCTCCACCAAGTAAAGCAGCTGCTTTTTTTTCGTTTAATATTTGAATATTGTCTTTCATTTTTGTTTAAATTTTTAGAAACTTTAGAAGTTTAATTATTCGGTAATTTCACAAT
>JAVFAE010000009.1:0-19031 GCA_034002605.1 Weeksellaceae bacterium
GGTATGATTATAATAATTCTATCTTATTTTTAGGTTTGCAAAGGTATTTCTATTTATTTTTCTGCCAAATAAATTGAACATAATTTCAACTTATGCTTAATGAATTCCTTTCATCGATTTGTTCAGGAAAGGTGACAAAAGTAATAAACACACTCCGGAACCAACCATTAAAGCAGCAATAAACGGATAAAGTTCTAAATCATACGTTACAAGAATTTGTTCCAAAGTGGCGGCTAAATAATTCCCTAAAGCAAAACTCGCCATCCAAACCCCCATCATAATTGAAGTGATTTTCCCCGGTGATAATTTCGTAACCATTGATAATCCGATTGGAGATAACATTAATTCTCCTATTGTCAATAAAACATATACTACTACTAACCACATCGGACTAACTAAATTTCCTCCTTGTGCATTATTGTTAGCGATACTCATAATGTAAAAAGCTACTGCTCCGATGAACATTGCCATAGCAAATTTAACCGGAGTTCTCGGATTCATTTTCTTTTGAGATAATTTAATCCAAAGTATCGAAAATAAAGGAGCTAAGGTTACAATTGCAATTGGGTTTACGTTTTGAAACCAAGTAGTTGGAATTTGAAAATTACCCAACATTCTGTCTGTATTTTCTTCTGCAAAAAGATTAAAAGTTCCTCCCGCTTGTTCAAATCCTGCCCAAAAGACAATATTAAAAAATGCCAAAATCAAAATTACAACAACTCTTGACCATTCTGTTGAACCGGAAGTCCCTTTGAAAATAGACATTCCAATGAATAAGGTTCCGGCAATTCCAAATACCCAAACAACTATCGTATGAACCAAATCACTGGTTGCTCCCCAAAATGCCATAACTCCAAACACAATGGCAACATTCCCGACTGTATAAAACAGAACGTCCATCCAGTCTTTGTTGTTTAAATCGGTTCTTCCTTCTTTAATGGCTTTGGGTGGTAAACCTAATCCCTCTAAAGTATCTCGTTTGATATGAAACCAAAGTACTCCCAATAACATTCCTACTCCTGCCGCTACAAATCCCCATGGCCAACCTACTTTTTCTCCTAAGGTCCCGGCTACAAAAGGAGATAAAAATGCTCCAATATTAATTCCCATATAGAAAATCGTAAATCCTCCGTCTTTTCTTGGGTCGTCATTGTCATACAAATCCCCTACAATTGTGGAAATATTTGGTTTGAAGAATCCATTACCTAAAATTAAGACACCTAATCCAAGGTAGAAAAAGTATTTTCTTTCATCTAATCCTTGAATAAACGCCTCAGTCGAACTTACTGCCAGCATAAACTGACCAATCGCCATGGTGATTCCTCCAATTAAAATTGACTTTCGTTGTCCAAGTATATTGTCTGAAAACCAACCTCCCAAAATGGGTGTTAAATAAACCAAAGCAGTGAAAATTCCATAAACTGCTAATGATTCTGCTCTATCCAATCCAAAACCACCGGTAACTAATTGTGCTGTCAGGAACAAAGTGAGCAAAGCTCTCATTCCATAGTAGGAAAATCGTTCCCACATTTCCGTGAAAAATAGACTGTAAAGTCCTTTCGGATGACCCGTTTTTGGAGATTTATCGAAATCTTCCAATTTTGAAATTTCGTCGCTCATGTTATAATTAAATTTAAATTTCTTGTACTAAATTCTTTAAGCCAATAAAGGCTTACAATTTTCAAAAGTAGTAAATTCATTAAAACCAATTGGTTTTATTTTTTAACAGCTTTCTCATTTCAATAAATTTATTTCAATTTTACCAAAAATAACTCACTTTAAATTAGGTTATTAAATGAATAATCTACCGAATTCCATGCATCATTTTTTTCAACAATGGAGTTAATAACAGTAGAATAAGTGCCGCAGTCCAAGGCAAAGCCGCAAAAAGTCCAAAGAAATGTGACATGGAATATTCCGTACTGATTTTGTCAATTAATCCGCCCAATTGAGAGCCTATGAAGTTGGCAATTGCCGATGAGGCAAACCATAATCCGAATATTAATCCTATGAGTTTTTTAGGTGAAAGTTTACTCACATACGACAAACCTACCGGCGATAAACAAAGTTCTCCCGTAGTGTGAAAGAAATAAGCAGCAATCAACCAAATCATACTTACCGAAGCGGTTGCTGCTCCTTGCGGAATGTCTTTACTTCCATAGGCCAACACCACAAAGCCTACTCCTAACAAAAATAAGCCCATTGCAAATTTTACCGGTCCGGAAGGATTCCATACTTTTTCCCAAATTTTACTAAAAACTGCTGCTAAAGTAATGATAAAGAAAGCATTTAAAATCTGAAACCAAGAAGCTACTACTTCAGTTTCTAAAGCTGTAAATTCTCGTTGGATTTTCCAAATTCCCAAAATCCAGATAATGATAAAACTAATCAGGGTAGCAATAATGGTCGCCGGATATTGTTTAATCAACTGTTTTGCCAATCCAAATAAAACTAAACTTACTATAATTAAAGGAAATAAAGTCAAGGCAGCATCTATCCATTTAAAAGCTACCGCTGCATTTCCATCCAATACTCTTTGGGTATAATCCAATGCAAAAATATTCATGGAACCTCCCGCCTGTTCAAATGACAACCAGAAAAAGATACTGAAGAAAATCAATACACCAATTACTATCAATCGGTCTCGAATAACCTTTGGACTAACTTCTTCTTCATCTTTTTTAACTATTTCCTCACTTCCGATTTGCTCGATTTCATCTATTTCTTCACCCTGAACGGTCAACATTTTAGGGTCTAATCCAATTCGTCCAAAATAAGTTCTGGCAAAATAAAATTGTAACATTCCAAAAAACATAAAAATTCCTGCTAAACCAAATCCATAATGCCATCCGATTTTTTCACCAATATACCCACAAAGCAACATTCCCAAGAATGCACCGGCATTAATTCCCATATAAAAAATAGTATAACCTGCATCTTTTTTAGCGGAATTATCCGGATAAAGTTGTCCGACCATAGTAGAAATATTGGGTTTAAACATACCATTACCCAAAATCAAAAGTCCTAATCCTATAAAGAAAAAATTATTATTAACCGTTTCCAATGCCATAGAAGCATGCCCCAAAGTCATCATTAAAGCTCCGATTAAAATGGCTTTTCGGTATCCGGTTAATTTATCGGCTATAATTCCACCTAAAATTGGAGTTAAATAAACAAAACCGGTGTACCATCCATAAAGATTCATTGCTTCTGCTCGTGTCCATTCCCAGCCACCATCTGCTAAAGTACTTACTAAAAATAAAGTCAGTAAGGCCCGCATACCATAATAACTGAATCGTTCCCACATTTCGGTGAAAAACAATACCAATAATCCGGCCGGATGCCCCATTACCATTTTATTATCAACACCTTGCTTTTTCAGGTGCACAATCAGTTGCTCGTCTTTTTCCATTACTCTTATTTAGTTTTTTGTTTTTATAAATTATTTAGAATATAATTAGTCATCAAGGTATATAATTGAAGTCGTGTTGCTCCGCCATAAATTCCATGATTTTTATCGGGATAAATCATCATATCAAACTGTTTGTTTGCCATAATTAAGGCATCTGCCAAATCCATTGCATTTTGAACATGTACATTATCATCTGCCGTTCCGTGGATTAGTAAAAATTTATTGTTTTTATCGTCAAAATTCGCTGCATACGTAATGGGTGAGTTTTTATCATAGCCTTCCGGATTCTCCTGAGGTGTCCGCATAAATCGTTCAGTATAAACCGTATCATAATAACGCCAATTTGTCACCGGTGCTACTGCAATTGCCATTTTGAAAACATCGCCGGCTCTAAAAATACAATTACTCGACATATAACCGCCGTAACTCCACCCCCAAATCCCGATGCGGGATGCATCTACATAAGGTAATTTTCCGATTTCTTTTGCTGCATTAATCTGATCTTCGACTTCTAACTTCCCTAAATCCAAATAGGTTTGTTTCTTAAAATCAACTCCTTTACCTCCTGTTCCACGGCCATCCACACAAATTACCAAATAACCTTTTTGTGCCAGCATGAAATACCATTGATCGTTCATGCTGTGTCCTGTATTTAAAACTTGCTGTGAACCGGGACCACTGTATTGATACATCAAAACGGGGTATTTTTTATTGGGATTAAAGTCTTTTGGCTTAATTATCCAGGCATTTAGTTCTGTTCCGTTTACCCTAAACGTAGTAAGTTCTTTCGTTCCTATTCCATCGGTTTTTAAACGATTGGCAATTGTTTCATTTTCCCTGATTATTGCCAATTCTTTGTTTTCTTTTCCACTTTTTAAATAATACGTAGAAACTTGTGAAATTGAAGAAAACGGATTGATGAAATAGTCAAAACTCTTACTGAATTGGGCGGAATTATTTCCATGCCGATCGGTCAATAAGGTTAGTTTTTTTCCATCTAAATTAATTTTTTGAATAAATTTTTCAGTCGAAATTCGTTTACCATTGTAAGCATTAGACTGAAAATAAACGGTTTTATCTTTGGGATTATATCCATAAAAATTCGTAACCTCCCAATCCCCTTTTGTTACTTGATTGATTAACTTCCCTGAATTGGAATAATAATAAATATGTCGGTTTCCGTCTCTCTCTGAAGTCCAAAGAAAGCTATTATCTGACAAAAATTCTAACGTAATATCATCCGTTTCTATCCATTTGTCATCTGTTTCGGTAAACAATTTATTGACTTTTGCATTTTTTATATCCACAAAACTTACATCGACTTGATTTTGATGACGATTGGAAGTCAAAACTGCCAAAGTATTTTTATTTTGAGTAAATTTTACTTTAAAAATATAATAATTTTGAACAGCCGATAAATCTATCATTGAAGTTTTATCAGAATTCAAATCATACACATGTAAACTCACTTTGGAATTGACTTCTCCGGCTTTTGGATATTTAAAGCGTATTTCTTCCGGATACAATTGATTTTGGTAAATCGGAATGAAAAATTCCCGAACATCTGTTTCGTCTGAGCGCACAAACGCAATAGCCGAGCCATCTGAATTCCAGTCAAAATGACGAACGAACCCAAATTCTTCTTCATACACCCAATCACAAAGACCATTGATAATTTCATTCTTTTTTCCGTCGTGAGTTAACTGAGTAATTTTAGAAGAAATTAAATCCTGGTAATACATATTATTCTGATAAACAAAAGCTACTTTGGAAGCATCAGGTGAAAAAATTGGTTCTTGAATTTTTTTTCCATTAAAAATTGCTTGTTTGGTTTTGGATGAAGTATTATAAACTTCCCATTTTGCCAAAAAAGAATGACGGTAAATCGGTTCACTCTCCGTTGCTAATAAAATAAATTTTTCATCCGAACTAAAGGAATAGTCATCGTAAGCACCTTCTGCAATAAGTTCTCTTGATTCTTTTTGATTAAGTAAGGATTCATACGAGTATTTATAAATTCCGTCTCGTTCCTGAAGACTGTAATGCTGTCCATCGTTCATGGAATTTATTCCCCAAAGACCTTGTGCATAATATTTTCCTCCCCAAATGTTTTCTAAAGTAATTTGCTGTGCACTGACAATCAGCGAACTAACAATGCTCAATAAAAATAAAGTTCTTTTCATTCCGTGTATAATTGCTATTTAGCGAAAATCAAAGATAGAAAAATTGTTGAGAATTACTTTTTTTTGATGTTAAAATGGAAATAATGTGAAAACCTCCACAAATTAACAAGACAAAAATTGAATAAAAACGATACGAATAGCCGAAAAAAAATAAAAAAAAATAATATTTTTTTTAAAATATTTTTATATTTACTCCGACATTATTCCACTGATATATAATTGATTATTGCTTTTTTCTTTATATAAAAGAGTTTGAAGTCTTTTTGTTTATTTTTAATAATTAATTTTTATGGAAACACTTATCCGATTCATCATCAGCAATTATTTTGCAGTCTTTTTTGTTACCGCATTACTTATTGCTTTCATTAAAGTAAAAAAAATTCATTCTTCTTTATCAAAAAAAGAGGTTTACAAAATTTATTTTGCCGAATTCATGTTATACACCGTAGGTTGGTGTAATGTGGTAAACTTTGTATTTCACGTGTTTTTTGGTGAAATGGCTGCCGGTTTTATTGGTTGGGAAGATAGTCCGTTTCAGGCAGAAGTAGGCTATGCCAGTCTTGGAATGGGAATTGCCGGAATTTTGTCCTATAAACGGAATTATTCTTTTCGTTTGGCGGCACTTATAGCTCCGGTTGTTTTTTATTTAGGAGCTGCCGGTGGTCATATTTATGAAATGTTTGCCTATCAAAATTTTTCACCCGGAAATGTTGGATTAGTTCTGCCGTTAGACATTATTATTCCGTGCACGGGGCTGTTTTTTGCTTATCAGGTGAAAAAAATTAGTACAAATTAGTGTAACGTTTTATTATTGACGGAATTTTAATTTTTTGAAGTTGATTTCTAAATTCATAATTTGTAATTTTACATCCAAAATCATTAAGCGTGCATTTCTTTTTTAATTTCAGTGAAGACATTCCGGAACAATTTTACTCAGCCGAAAATCATCAACCTCACAGCGAATGTTCAATTTGTGGAAACGGATTCGGAAATGGTCATTATTTCATAGAAAAAGCTTTCCGGCGAACACACGACAAATCCAGCTATCAAATGACCTTTGAGTATGCAATTTGTGAACGCTGCAAAACCGATATGATGAAAAGTATTTCCAAAGAATCAATGAAAAATATTCAGGAATTTGCAATGAACAAAGGAGGAATGCCCCGTTTTGAAAATTCTGATGAAGTAGAAATTGATGTGAATTATATGCTGAATCACTGTATTGCAAGCGGAAAATCCATTGATGAACTGGATGAATATCATTTAGTCGGAATCTTCCGAAATGGAAAAATGGTTCAATTACCTATGCTTTATGGCGATAACTTTATTGAAGAATATTCTGAATTATTATCAGAAGAAACCAAAGATTTTTTTGATGATTTATTTGATACTATTACACTTTTACCTCCAACATTAGCTAAAATTTTAGAAGACGAGAAACCCAAACGTCCGGTTCTAATCTGACGAAATTCAAAACTGAAAATTGGGATTTGCTCTTGTTTTTACATGAAAAAATATTCAACAAAATAAGTATCTTCGCAAAATGGTTTTAGTTACAGGCGGAAGTGGTTTAATTGGAAGTTATCTTTTATTGGAATTATCCAAAAGAGGAAAAAAAATCCGAGTTTTAAAACGAAAAACTACCCAAATCGATGCAATTCGCCATCTATTTGAAAAATATGCAAGTCTCGAAAATTTTGCTGAAATTGAATGGGTAAATGGTGACTTACTGGACATCGATTCATTAAACACACCTTTAAATGGAATTCAAACTATTTACCACACAGCGGCTGTAGTAGATTTTGATGACAGAAAGCGCAAAGAAATTCACGAAGTAAATGTAAATGGAACTCAGAATTTAGTCAACTCAGCTATTGAAAAAGAAGTTGAAAATATTGTTTTTTTCAGTTCGATTGCTGTATTAGACCTCAATCCGGGAGAAAACAAATTAACTGAAAACTCAAATTGGAATTCCGAACGAGCTCATTCTGAATATGCAATTTCCAAAAAGAAAGCAGAAATGGAAATTTGGCGAGCTTCACAGGAAGGAATGAACGTTCTGGTGCTTTATCCATCAATTGTGATTGGCAGTTTGGACGGGAAAAGAGAAAGTGAGAATATTTTCCGATGGAGCTCAAAGTCAAATGCTTATGCAACTAAAGGTATAACCGGATTTATTGATGTCCGCGATGTAGCTTTTTCAACTGTAGAATTAACGGAAAAAGAACAATGGAACGAAAGTTTTTTATTAAACTCAGCAGAAAAATCCTATTTGGAAGTATTTGATTTTCTCCGAGAATTACAAAACAAAGGCAAAACCCGACTTTTATCAACCAAAAAATTGAAAATTCTTTATTATCTATCATTTTTAAGTCGTCTTTTTGGAGGGAAATCATTGAGTAAATCAAGTTATCACGCTTTAATTTCCCATTCACAATTTTCAAATGAAAAAGTAAAAAACCGACTTTCATTTTCTTTCATCCCGGTGGAAGAAGCTTTAAGATTCCATCTTAATTATTATTTAAGTCTAAAAGATAAATCCTATTAAATTAAGTTTCATGTACAATTTTCATTCACAACTTCAACAACAGGAATTTCATCAATCAGGAAAAATTTTCGCACAATGTCCCTCGAATATTGCCCTGATTAAATATTGGGGAAAAAAAGATATTCAAATTCCAATGAATCCTTCATTAAGCTTCACTCTGAATGAAAGTAATACGCAGACAACTTTACAATTTAAGCCCAAAACAGCAGAAAATTTTTCTTTAACTATTTTTCTGGATAATGAGTTGAAACCGGATTTTTCACCCAAAATTCATCAGTTTTTTAATCGGATTGAAGAATTTCTTCCCTTTTTGAAAAAATTCGATTTTGAAATCCGAACGCACAATACTTTTCCACACAGTAGTGGAATTGCATCTTCAGCTTCAGGAATGGGAGCTTTGGCTTTGTGTTTGGTTCAACTTGAAAATCAATTAGGTGGAAATTTGACAGAAGAAGAAGTTTTACGAAAAGCTTCTTTTTTAGCTCGTTTAGGCTCCGGAAGTGCGTGTCGTTCTATTTATCCGGGAATTACCGTTTGGGGAAAAAGTAAAGAAATAAAAGGAAGTTCAGATGAATATGCAATAGCTTATCCGTATGAAATTCATGAAGTATTTCAAAATTTCCAAGATACCATATTATTAATTGATGAAGGAGAAAAGGAAGTTTCCAGCACAGCAGGGCATAATTTAATGAATAACCATCCCTATGCAGCACAGCGATTTGAATCGGCAAATGAGAATTTAAAACATTTGATTCCGGTTTTAAAATCGGGAGATTTGGAAACATTCGGGAGGATTGTGGAACACGAAGCTTTGAGTTTACATGCGATGATGATGACTTCTTTTCCTTATTATATATTAATGAAACCGAATACTTTAAGTGCGATTGAAAAAATTTGGAATTTCCGAAGAGAAACCCGACTTCCCTTGTTTTTCACTTTAGATGCCGGAGCAAACGTTCATTTGTTATATCCTAAAAAAGACCAAATTAAAATCAAAGAATGGATAAAAGAACTACAAATTTATTGCTCTAACCATAAAATAATTGAAGATTTTACGATTTAACTTTTATTATTTGAAAAATATATTATCTTTGGCAATTAGTAAATAATTAAAAATAATAAATAAGATGAAAAAGATTTTTACTTCTTTAATGACAGTTTCTCTAACTGTTATTGGTTTTGGACAAATCGCTAATGTAAGCGAAGTAGCAACTTCTGCTCCAATGTTAGGGACAGACAGTGTACATGAAATTATCGTAAGCCAATCTGATGACTTGAGCAATGGTATCGTTTCCGATTTTTTCACTGATTTAGGAGCAGGTGTTTATTGTGCAGATGATTTTGATATGCCTTTCAATGGGAAACTTACAAAACTTACTGCTTATGGATTCAATAATGGTGGAAACTTTATGGATGACACAACTTCTGTACGTTTCTACATTATGGATGATGACAATGGAATATGGATGCCAAACAGTACAAATCCGGAATTTGACGCTTTGTACAGTTTTGATGTTCCACTAAATGATCCTGCTTTGACTGTTGATGCAACTGGGAGAGTATATTTAACACTTGATTTGGAAGTATTAGGTGCTGATGTAGTTTTATTAGAAGGAGAAAAATATTGGTTGTCAGTAACTCCTGTAATGAATGATACTAACGCTGATGGTACTTTAAGATGGAACTGGTTAATGTCAAGTACTCAAGATTTCCCAGCAGAAGCTTTATTAATTGACCCGGATGAACTATTCGGAGTAGGAACTGAGTGGACTAGTATTCAAGGACTTGGATTACCAAGCCCAAATTTGGCTATGCAAATCGAAGCTGTTCCTGTAGAATTAGGTGTTACTGATTTAGAATCCAATGTTTCTTTCTTTACTTACCCTAACCCTACAACTAACTTTGTAAAAGTTAGCTTGGATGGTGCTGACGTTAAAGAAATGGCAATCTTCAGCTTAGACGGGAGAAAATTAATTGAATCAACTGAAGCTAGCGTAAGAGTTACTTCACTTCCTGCCGGTGTTTATGTTGTAAAAGTTATTGACACTAAAGGAAATGTTCACACTTCTAAAGTAGTTAAAAAATAATAAACTTAGGTTTATTGCTATTAATATCCGCCTCGCTTTACAAGACGAGGCGGATGTTTTATACTTATACATGAACTAATTTATCTATTATTTTTTTAGAAATTAACTATAAGTTCAATCGGTTTTCCTCTGTTTCATTTTCTACTTCTTTCCAAAAAGCACTTCGGCTAAGTGGTTCGTATTCGTCTTTCTCACCAAGTTCTACCAACTTTTCACTTTTAATTTTCCGATGGGAATAATGAGCTAAATTTCCTGTTTTCATACAAATTGCATGTACTTTAGTTACATATTCTGCTGTTGCCATTAAAAAAGGCATCGGTCCAAAAGGACGACCTTTAAAATCCATATCTAAACCGGCAATAATGACTCGCTTCCCCATATTTGCCAAATCATTAGCAACTTCCACAATTCCTTCATCAAAAAATTGTGCTTCATCAATTCCGACCACTTCACAATCGGTTGCCAAAATCAAAATATTATACGCTGATTCAACCGGAGTAGCTTCAATCGAAGTTTTATTGTGAGAAACTACTTCTTCTTCGGCATAACGAATATCAATAGCCGGTTTGAAAATTTCTACTTTCTGATTGGCAAAACGTGCACGATTTACACGACGAATCAATTCTTCCGTTTTTCCGGAAAACATAGAACCGCAGATAACTTCAATCCATCCGCTTTGTTTGCTGTGATTTATGGTATTTTCTAAAAACATGTGAGAGCAAAGTTAGAAAAATTTAACTTGCTTTAAGCAGTCGATTTCATTTTCTCCATATTTTTTCGGAGCGATTGAAAATATTGGAAAGCTTTCGTTAATCGGGAACCGTACCAACTAAAATATTCACCATCCACAAAACAAATTCTCGACTTTCCGACAAAAGGTTTTAATTCATTTTTTTCTTTCTCTCCAAATGGAAAAGGCTCAGAAGAAAGTAAATGAAAATCAACCGGCTTTAATTGTTCCAATTGAATTTCCGGATAGCGTGTTTTATCCGAATAAACATTTTCAAACCCATTTAATTCAAGCAAATAATTGATGAAAGTACCTTTTCCTACTACCATCCAAGGATTTTTCCAAATGAAATAACTTATTTTCAATTGAGGTTTTCCAACTAAAAAACTTTGAAATTTTTCAACTTCTGACTGAGTTTTTGTTAGTATTTCATTGGATTTTGCTTCGACATCAAACAACTTTCCGTATTGAATAATCATTTCATAATTCTCTTCTAAATTATTCACATCTGAAACGTGGACGATAAAATCTTTTGCTAAACGCTCAACAATTTCCTTGGTATTTTCTTCTTTGTTACATAGAATAATATCGGGAGCTAAATCTTTAATTTTTTCAAAATGAACTGATTTAGTTCCACCTACCCGTATTTTATTTTTTCGGATTTCTTTCGGATGAACACAAAAATGAGTAAGTCCTACTATTTTATTTTCCAATCCTAAATCTACCAATAACTCAGTTTGACTGGGAACTAATGAAATGATTCGTTGAGGTAATTTTTCTAACTTTAATTTACGATGAAGTTGATCGGTACATTCCATTTCATTGGATTTAAAAATTTAAACTACTTCCCAAAACTAAAGCAAAAGCCAAAGTCAATAAAGCAACTTTTTTCAATTCTTTATCCAATAATCGGGCTTCTTTGGTTTGATATAAAGTTTTAATAAAAAGGAAAACAGGAAATAATAAAATCAAAAAAGAAAAATAGTACCAAGTATATTTTTCACTAAGAATCAAATAAATAACGGCTAAAACAAAAGGAAGTACCACTAAAAAAGATTGATAAATTTGAGCATTTTTATAACCCATTTTCAGAGGTAAAGTATGTTTCCCGGATTTTTTATCCGTTTCCATATCCCGCATATTATTTAAATTTAAAACAGCAGTACTCAACAAACCGATAGCTGCTGCCGGTAAAAAAATTAATATATTGGTTTCTTGGTGTTGATAAAGCGTATAAGTTCCCCAAACTGAAATAATTCCAAAAAACAAAAACACAAAAATGTCCCCCATTCCCGAATAACCATACGCATTTTTCCCAACGGTATATTTTATTGCTGCCCAAACGCAAGCAATCGTTAGAATTATAAAAAGTAATGCCCACAGAAACCGGGATTGAAATGAAATATAAATCAATGAAAACGCACTCAAAAATGATAAAATACTAAATAAAATAACAGCTTTTCTCATTTGTTCCGGGCGAATATCACCGGAAGCAACGGCACGTTTTTCTCCGATTCGTTCGGCATCAGTTCCTCGAATTCCATCACCGTAATCATTGGCGTAATTCGATAAAATCTGTAAAAATAAAGTGGTGAGTACGGCTAATATAAAAATCATCCAATTCCAGTGTCCTTCTGACAAAGCAATCAATGAACCCAATAAAATACCGCTTACAGATAAAGGTAAAGTTCGCAAACGAGCAGCGTGAATCCAATGTTTCATAAAGGCAAATTTACTGTATTTTTTAGCATTTGGCTTTGCTCTGTAATTAATTCATTTGGCTAAAACTGACAATTTTTACATAAAAAAAGAAGCTGTCTTAAACCAAGACAACTTCTTTATTTTTTTTACTGCTGTTTTTTATTAAGCGAGTGTTACGTTTACAGCATTCGGCCCTTTTTTTCCGTCTTCTACACTGTAATTTACTTTGTCTCCTTCACGAACTTTGTCTCTTAATCCACTGATGTGAACAAATACATCTTTGCTTCCATCGTCTGGTGTAATAAATCCAAAACCTTTTGTTTCGTTGAAGAATTTTACTGTTCCTTCTTGCATTGTTTATAAAATATTTAATTAATACTATTAAGGGCTACTTAAAAAGCAAAGACTGAACAGTGAATAAAACAAAGTTAAATAACCAACTCAGAATGAGCAATGGCAGAAGCCGTTTTTAATAAATTAGTGCAAAGATAGTTCTTTATTTTTATATTGGATTGTTTTTATGATGAATTTCGATAAAATCCTGAAAAATAACCTCATTTTGAAACTTTTCTAAATAATTTAAAAAGTAAATCTAAAAAAAGTAATTATTTAGAATAGAGCTTTCAGAATGAAAACAAACTAATCTTAGGTAGAATTTCAAAAAAGATTTATATAAAATTAAGCGTTATTAATTCTCTATAAACCAAAATCTCTTGCTTTTTTGGAAGTTTTCTGTGGATTCCAGTTGTCTTTGTAAGAATCATAAAAGATTAATTCGTCAATATAAGCGATGGTTCGGACTATTCGCAAATAATAACCCATATAAATCGGATAAAGAGGAATGTAAATTATTTTTTTTAAAAACTCTTTTTGTTCTTTTGATACGCTTAAAGCAAAAATATAGATTACAAAAGAAATAGCAGTGTAAATTGTATATTTAAAAGGTATCCATACAATTAAGAATTCCGGGATTTCAATTAGAATTTTCATCATATAGAAAATCCACAAAAAGTCTAATACTAATCCAAAAAAAACATTTTCAAAAAAGGAGAAAAAATTGGCTCGTCGAAAGTTTTTGTTAGGATACCAAACATCTCGGTGTTTCCGGATTCTGAAACGAACAAGAGAACGCGACCAACGAAGTCTTTGCTTGGTTAAAGCTTTCCAAGTCGTAGGTACGTGAGTTCGACAAACAGCTTCCTCTTCAAAAACAATATTATAATCTATTTTCCGAATTTTTACAGTTATATCTCCATCTAAACCAGGTCCTATATCCCAACCGCCTACTCTTTCCAAAACTTCCCGAGGAAATGCGCCAAAAGCTCCGGATACAATTTTGTACAAACCTAATTGTGAAAGTACTATTCGGGAAGTTGAAATGGATTTTGCATATTCAATGTATTGCATTGTGGTCGTCAATGATTGGGCTTGATTTCGTACAATTAAATTTCCACCAACTGCTCCTACTCGTTCAAATCGATAAAAAGGAATTAATATTTTCTCGATGGCTCTAGGTTCTAATGAAGAATCAGCATCTAAATGTACAATGTATTTTCCGGAAGAATAGTGCAATCCCAAATTTGCAGCAGAAGCTTTTCCTCCTCTTTCCTCTGTTCGTAAAAACCGTCCAATTTTTCCAGATTTTTCAAAAGAACGACCTATTAAAGGTGTATCATCCGTAGAGCCATCATCCACTACGATTAATTCCAAATTTTTATAGGTTTGATTTCCAATGGATTCTATTAGTTTATACAAATGCTTTCCTTCGTTATGTCCGGGTACTAAAACTGTAACCAAAGGATTTTCCAAATGCAACATTTGTCTTGCTTTGTGCCATTCTGAACGGGACATTCTCCGGCGAATACGACTCCAAGCCAGAACAATACCTTCTAAAATAATAAAGCGGGGAATTTCTAAAACAAAAATGAACCATCCCCATTTAAAGATAGTACGCCAGTCCAATTCCAGCCATAAAAGAAAATATTTATCCCAAATTTCATTCACTTCTTTGACTCAATCCTGCTAAAATTCCTGATTCTGTAAGTTCATATTCATAAATTTTCTGAATATGAAGTTCATTTGCCTCTTGTTCTGTTCCACAAGATATACATTTTACACTAATCGGTGGATTTTGAAATTTATGGTTACATCTTGGATTTCCACAATAAAATAATTTTCCCGGTGTGTCGTAATCTACTCCTTTATTTTTTAATGTGGTTTTGCATTTTGGGCAAATTAAATGCCCGTTGTAATTAAAATCTTCTTCACTCGCTACTGTGGCACATCGAAAATGGTGAATAATATCCCGTACTTTTAAATCATGATAACCACATTTTGGACAGGTTTCTCTAAAACTTAAAAAGGCACTGCTACAATGGTGGCACAAATAACTAGTATCCACGTACTCCCGTGTTAACCAATTCTTATCGTAAGCCCTTTGCATTAAATTTCTTGCCAAGATAAATGCTCGCTTATAGTTTGGGAAATGAATTTCAATACGCGGATAACTATATCCCGCCAAAGAAAAAGCATTCATACGAGGTTTTATAGTACGATTCCGAGAATAATAAAAGTCAAAAACTTTTTGAAATGTAAATTGTTTTTCTGAACGGTATTTTAACCGATCTCGCTCTCCGGAATATTGAGTTATAAACGTGTTTACTCTGTTGATTAATGGAGTTTTCTCCATAAAATGTTCCATTTGAATATAGCCATCGAAAATAGCTCCCATAAATTCAATTATGGGTTCATAGTTTTTTTCAAATTCTTTCAACATAAAAATAGGCTTCAAATAAACACGCATATCATCCGAAGCACAAACTACAAATAAAAATTTCCATACTTCTTCCCGTGCATTATGATTGATAATCCATGCATCAGAAAGCTCCGGGTCAGGGATAGTTTTGGTATTTATAGCATTTTGTAATAGATGTACACGTTTTCCCTGAATTTCAATAATCGGGTCAATTTCTACATTTTGCTTTGCTTTTTCTAAAACATATTCGTTAGTAATTTCCTCACTCATGGCTTATTTAGGTTTGTTAATTAGATTGATTTTTATATAATAATTCTCTTTTTTCTTATTTTAATTGGTATGTTACTCGTTGTCAGTTTATTCCACCCTAAACTATCGGAAGGGGTTACCTCCACGACTATTCCATGTTTTCTTTGATTTACACTTAAATTATCAATTACGATATCATCTTTTAATTCTGAAATAGAATAAATTTTATTAATTGTTCCTCTTAAGATTTGTTCTCCATAAGGCAAAACCACATCTACCTGATCCTTCAGGTTAAATTTGTCTAAATCTTTAACTTCTATAAATGCCCGAACAAAATAATCCGGATAAATCAAGGAAACAACTATGTTTTGTCGGTAACAAATTTGTTGTTCTCTGATTCGGTAACGATCAATTTTCCCTTTCATCGGAGAAGTAAAAACAGGAATTTCATGATTAAATCCTAAGTTTTTTTGGTTCCAAAACATAGAATTTTCATTCGATGCTTGTATTTTTCTTTTTTCATCAATTAAAACTTGGTATTCAGAACGTGTTTGAGCTATTTCATGGGAGATATCGTCAATCCAACGGTCAACATTTGCCAATTCATTGGATGTAATTGCTCCCAAATAAACCAAGTTTACTTTCTTTTCCCTTTCTGATTTCCAATAATTTAATCGTTTTTCTAATTCAATTAAAAACAAACGACGTTTCTCAATTTGAGATTCTAAGGCTATTAGTCCTTGCTTTTTATTTTCAAGATCTAACATATATTTTATAGAATCTTGAACACTTGTATCCAAAAGTCCCGTACGTAATTCTTGATAGGAAAACAATGTGTCACCTACCTCAATTTCTTGTTCTTCCTCCACAAAATAACGAAGTACACGAATGTCGTTCGGAAACTGAACATCGTATTGTTGTTGTAATAAAATCCCTTGTGCTGAAATGAAAATCCAGGGAGTCATCAACCATTTTAAAAAAGAAGCCACTATCAAAACCAGAATCCCTATATAAATATAACGATCCCATTTTCTCTTTTTAAGCGGTTGTTCTTCTATTGCTTCTAAAGGCACAGACCTTTTTGTAAATTCTATTTTCATATATTAAAACACTCGTTTTATAGCACTAAAGTCATAATATCCTATATATTTTATTCCATTAGCTGCTAACTGTTGTTCTATTTCTTTTATTTCGTCTTTATCCTGAAAATCAGTTAATTTCAAAACCCAAATCAATTCTTTTCCATTAATTGTCCGTAAATTTTCGGTTCGTTCAAGAAGTTTCATTTGGTTTTTATTATCGTATGCCATTATATAAGCCGTAATTTTATTTTCTGCTAAAAATTCAGCATTTTCAATCGGCAAATTCATTGGAATACTTACACTTAAATTCTTATTATTTTCTTTACACCACAACTTGGCAATTTGATAAACCCGATTCATTCGCTGAATGTAAACCGTTTTATTTTCTCGATAATCCAAAAATGTATGCGGTTCAATATTTAAATGAATTCCGGAATAATCAAACTCTTTCAGGCTTTCTAATTTTGGAAGTAGTAAATCAATGTTTTCATCCGTTATTACAAAGGAATTTTCACTGATGAGACGATTTACTTTTATATTTTTTTGTTGTGCCAAACCAATAAATTCCTTCACTTTTTGAATGGAATCGCCCGGAGAAATTAAAATAGTTCCAATTTCATTTTGCTGTAAAATCGTTAAAATCTCTTGATTTGATATCGCATAAAAATCTTTTTTCCATAAATAAGTACTTCGTTTAGAAAGTTCGTTTTCTTCTTTTAAATCTGTTTTTAATCCGCTTAAAGCATAAAAAATCACATATTCTTCACATAAACTTTGCTGAACATCCAATATTTCCAATTTTTTTTCAATCCATTGTTCTGCATAACGGATATAATTTTTAGGACTAAAATTATGGCTTTCTTCGGCATAAATTTCTAATTCTTTATCTAATAAAGCCTGTAAATAAATTGCTTCATTCTTTAATTTATCGGATTTATTTTTCAATAAATAAAAATTACGATGATGTTTAAGTAATTCTTCTTTTAGCTGAATTCTGTCAAAATTTAGCTGAGAATCATACGAATACTTCTGATATTCTATCATTGAATTGTCCTTTTTTGACTGTAAAGGCACTGACAAAGCTAATCCCACACTTGCAAAAGACCGGGACTCGTTTCGTTCAAAATCATAATAATTATAGCGAACTCGAGCTCTCAAACTTGGACGATCAGAGTTTCTTCTATCTTTTTCTAAAATTGACTTTTGAATTTCAATTAACTCTTCTTGTTCTTTCAATAAATCCCCATCACGAATACTTTTCCAATCCGGTAAATCATCAAAATATTCCGGTAAATCCATATATTTTTCTACCCAGAATTCATTGGTTTTTTCTAAATACGAATTGTAAAATGCAATCGTATTGCTCAATTCTTCTAATTTTTGTTCTTCTTTGATTTTTTCACTGGAATGAAATAACTTTCTCTCCACCATCAAATCATAAAAATGAATCGATTTCTGAATCAATAAACTGTATTTTTCCAATAATTCAATTCGATTTTGGTCAAAAACCGTTTGAATCAAGTTCAATTTATCTTTTACAGAAAATTTTGTGTACTGAATAAGGTTTGAAAGTGAATCCCTCTTAATTCGGATTTTCAGCAAATTCAAATCTTCTTTATGCTTGAACCAGCTTCCTTCGCCCAAAATCACCCAATCCAAACCGGTAGAAACTCGATAGCGTGAAACTAAATCTTCAACATCCATAAGTCCGGGAGAAAAATTGGCATTAGCATCAGAAACCCATTTTAAACCTAAATCAGAGAAATTGATTTTCTTATCAAAAACTGAATAGGTGTCGGGAATAGTGTTTTGAAGAATTTGCTCATCCTGAATTAAATTTTCCCAAAGATTTGATTCTAAGATTTTACTTTCTGAAGTTAATTCAGTTAAAATAGAACGTGTTTCAGAGAAAAATTTTTGATATTCGCTAACTAAATAACTTTCATCCAACCCGGATTCTTGGTTTTGTGCATAATCCAGTTGATAAAAAAGTAACGCAATCGTACAGATTAATTTAGTTGTAAACTGTATAGACATTCCTTTTAGGCTTAGTTAGCCTGCAAAGCTACTCTTTTTTTTTAAATTAGCCTATATCATTTATAGACTTTGAATGAGTATTATATCGCTAATTATCAGTCTATTATTTTACATTCTTTTATTTTTTATTTTTAGACCTCTAAAAGAATCAACAATTTATCAATATTTTATTGTTTTATTTTATCCAAAAAAAGAAATAAAAAAAGGAACTCAACTTGAATTCCTTTTAATTTTATTTTGTCTTTTT
>JAVFAE010000010.1:0-18879 GCA_034002605.1 Weeksellaceae bacterium
AAGATTTTCAAAATGCAGAAATTGCAAAAAAGATTGTTACAAAATCTATTGAAGATTATAAGGATTATGCAATAAAAATTAAGAAAAAATCAAAAAACGATTAAGGTTTTTATCCGTAAAATCCCGCTTTTTAGGTGGGATTTTTTATAAATTTTCTAAAAACTGCATAACATCTACTCCATCTGCATAATCATTCAAAGATGGATTTTGAGTTTGTCCGAATTTCACAGAATCAGAAAATTCATTTTGTGTTTGGGCTACCACACATTGAATTTCTTCCTGTAAATTATGTAATTCATTTTTCAGTTCATTACTATTGTTGTAAAACTCAAAATAAACTACTCCCACCGGACTGTGCAATTCTTTTGATTCTTTTAAAATCACGAAATTATTATCCAAAAATGCTTCTTTTGATAACAAATAAACTGCCCGGTTATATTCGTAATTATTAGCATACTTTGTATGATGAATAACTGATTTCCAATCATAAAACGATTCAAATAATAAATCCGTATTGAAATTTTTTGGAAGATATATTTTGGTTACATTCCGGCAACCTAAACCAAAATAAGAAAACAAATCTTTCCCTAAATTTCTCAAATCTTCCGGTGATTCTTCTCCTGTCAAAACGGCAACAGAAGTTCTGTTTTTTCGAATAATAGAAGGAACTTTCCGAAAATAATAGTCAAAATAACGGGCCGTATTATTGCTTCCCGTTGCTATAACTGCATCAAAATCCTTTAATCGTTCTGTTTTTTGAATACTTGAATTGAATTTTTCATTAGAATTCATCAAAAAATCCAGAATAAAATCGATTAAAGCATCATCTTTTGATGAAGTTTTTACGATTAATTGATGCCCCGAAAGTAATACAGAAAGTAAATCGTGAAATCCGACCAAGGGTATATTTCCGGCCATAATCACCCCTACTCTTTTCGGGTTTTCAGTGTATTTGTATTGTTTTGTCCAGTTTTCCAAATCAGTTGTTGTCAAAACTTTTGCCCACTGTTCCAAAGCCAAAAAAATATTTTCCCGAGTAAACCAAGGATTTTCTGATTCTGCTTTTTGAATACTTTGTAAAAATTTATTTTCTAAAGAATTAAAATCTTCTGAAAGAACTGATTTTTTCTCAAGAAATGTTCTGAAAAACTGACCTAAATCATTAAACGAGGAAATACCGCTGTAAATTGACATAAAGAATAAAAAAATGTACTAATTTTGTTTGCAAATTTAAGAAATTGAAAGCAACAGAAAAAATGCTACTGATTTTATTAAATTTAACAAAAATCCAAACCATTAATCATAAAAACACAATAAGATGGCAATCATAATCACAGACGAATGTATCAACTGCGGAGCGTGTGAGCCTGAATGCCCCAATAATGCCATTTATGAACCGGCAGTAAATTGGAAATATGCAGACGGAACCAAGCTCTCAGGTGATTTTACCAATATAGACGGAAAAACCTTTAATGCAGACGAGGAACACGAAGCGGTCAGCGATGAGGTGTATTACATAGTAACCGATAAATGTACGGAATGTATGGGCTTCCATGACGAACCACAATGCGCGGCTGTTTGCCCGGTCGATTGTTGTATTCCGGACGAAAACCACGTGGAAAGTGAAGAACGATTACTTGGAAAACGCAGTATTATGCACGAATAAATATAATTTAAACTCAACAATTCACACAAATACCTACAAATCAATATGAAAATTCATAATTTCAGTGCAGGTCCCTGTATCCTTCCGCAAGAAGTATTTGAGAAAACAGCACAAGCTGTGCTGGATTTCAATAATAGCGGTTCTTCCATCATGGAAATTTCTCACCGAAGAGCCGATGCTCAGGAAGTTTTAGACACATCCATTCAATTGGTCAAAGATTTATTAAATGTTCCAGATACACATGAAGTCATTTTTACTCAAGGTGGCGCATCGCTTCAATTTGTTATGGTTCCTTTTAATTTATTGAAAGCCGAAAATGGGAAAGCAGCTTATTTAGAAACCGGCGTTTGGTCTAAAAAAGCTTTGACAGAAGCTAAGCGTTTAGGCGAAATTAGTATTCCGGCTTCTTCAGCAGATAAAAATTTCAGTTATATTCCAAAAAACTATGAAATTCCGGTAGATGTCGATTATTTTCATTGCACTTCCAATAATACCATTTTTGGAACTCAAATGAAATCTTTTCCGGAAAGTCCAGTTCCGTTGGTTTGTGATATGTCATCCGATATTTTGAGTAAAGAAATCAACGTTTCGAAGTTTGATTTGATTTATGCAGGAGCTCAAAAAAATATGGGTCCTGCAGGAAGTGTGGTGACAATCATAAAAAAAGAAATTTTAGGCAAAACCGGACGGGATATTCCGTCTTACTTAAATTATCAAACTCACATTAGCAAAGGAAGCGCATTTAACACTTGGCCGGTTTTGGCAATTTATGGAGTAATGTTGAATTTACAATGGTTGAAAAATTTAGGTGGTGTTCCTGAAATCACAAAACGAAATCAGGCAAAAGCCAATTTATTGTACAATGAGATTGACCGAAATGCTTTATTTATAGGAACTTCCGCAATAGAAGATCGTTCTGAAATGAACGCTACTTTTGTTTTAAAAGAAGAAAATTTAAAATCAGAATTTGATAAACTTTGGAAAGAAGCCGGAATTGTTAATTTAAACGGACATCGTGATGTAGGTGGTTATCGGGCAAGTTTGTACAATGCAATGCCAATAGAAAGCGTTCAGGTTTTAGTTGATGTAATGAAAATTTTTGAACAAAAATTCGGATAAATAGTTAGCTCAAATAACTAAATATTAAATCCTATAAATCAATTAAATATGAAAATATTAGCAAACGACGGAATATCACTCATTGGGAAAAAAACTTTAGAAAAAAAAGGTTTTCAGGTTTTTACTCAAACCGTTCCACAAGAGAATCTAAGTCAATATATTCAGGATAATGAAATTGAAGTTCTTTTAGTTAGAAGTGCAACAAAAGTTCGCCAGGAACTCATTGATTCCACTGATTTAAAGCTTATTGGACGTGGTGGTGTAGGAATGGATAATATTGACGTAGAGTATGCCCGTTCCAAAGGAATTACAGTCATCAATACACCGGCTTCTTCCTCTGCTTCAGTTGCAGAAATGGTAATGGCACACTCCTACTCTATTTATCGGAATTTACATCAAACCAATCGCAGTATGCCTTTGGAGGGTGATTCGCAATTTAAAGAATTGAAAAAAGCCTATAGTTCTGCTTTTGAATTAGCAGGAAAAACAATGGGAATTATTGGATTTGGCAGAATTGGTCAAGCTGTAGCAAAAGCTGCCATTGGAGCCGGAATGAAGGTAATCGCTTATGATTTATTTGTTGAAAAAGCTACTATCACACTTGATTTTTTTGATGGACGTTCACTTGATTTCACAATTTCAACCCAATCGTTTGATGAAGTTTTAAAACATAGTGATATAATCAGCCTTCATGTTCCGTCACAAAGTAAATATTTGATTTCTTTTGCTGAATTTGAAAAAATGAAAGACCGTGCTGTTTTAATTAATACAGCTCGTGGCGGGGTTGTAGATGAAAAAGCATTACTAACGACTTTAGAAAGTGGGAAATTATTAGGTGCTGCATTGGATGTTTTTGAAGAAGAACCCACGCCCAGTGTGTTTTTATTGATGAATGATGCACTTTCTTTATCTCCTCATTTAGCAGGAAATACAATCGAAGCACAAGAGAGAATCGGGCTGGAATTAGCTCAGCAAATTATTGATTTCTACGAGAAATAAATTGTTTAAAACCAACTACTATGCCTCAATTTAAGCCATTTAAAGGAATACGACCCGTCAAGGAAATTGCCGGTCTTTTTGCGACAAAAAGCGTGGATAGTTTTACTCATGAAAAACTAAAAAAAGAGTTAGAAAGTAATCCTGACTCTTTTTTACATTTAGTTCAGCCTACTTGGAGTCATGAACGGATTACTATCAAAGAAAGACAACAACGAGTGCGTCAAAATTATATGAATTTTATAAACAGCACACGTTCAGAACAAGACCGACCTTCTTATTACATTTATCAACTCATAAAACCCAGTAAAGAACAGGTTCGTGCCATTATTGGATTGGTCAATATGCACGAATACAAACAAGGAAAAATCAAAAAACATGAAAAAACATTAAAAAAACGAGTGAAAAGGTTCGCTGATTATCTGATGGACGTTCATTTTCATTCTGAACCGGTTTTATTAACTTATCCTCATAACCAAAAAGTTGATTTGTTGATGGATGTAGAAATGAAACGTTTACCGGTGGTTTCTTTTACAGATAAATTAAATAATCAACATTTATTATGGCAAATTGAAAACCGCCTGAATTTACAGCAAATCAAAGATTCTATCGAAAAATACGAAGTTTTCTATATTGCAGACGGTCATCATCGTATGGAAAGTTCATTAGCTTATACCGAACAAATGACAAATGAAAATCCAGACGAATCTGATAATGCTCCGATTCATTTTACTTTGGCAATGCTTGTTTCAGATAAAGAATTGATTATCAGAGATTACAACAGAATTGTAAAAGATTTAAACGGTTTAAACTCTACTGAATTTTTAAAGAAAATAGGTGAGAAATTTGAAATTTCAGAACGAGGAGAGAATTCTTTTTTCCCATCTAAGAAACACCATTTTGGATTGTATTTGAACGGGAAATTTTATAGTTTATTTGTAAAAAAAGAATTTTTAACTGTTGCCGGTTTATCAGAATTGGATACTTATTTATTTGAAGAATTAATTTTAAAACCTATCTTAGATATTCAGGATTCCCGAACCGACAATCGACTAAAATTTATTCGGGGAACCGGAAATGTTGAAGGAATAAATCACTTGAAAACTATGGTGGACAAAGAAAAATCAAGTGCTGGATTTTTCTTTTATCCCGTTTCATCGCATGATTTAGAAAAAATTGCTGATTTAGGTTTGACAATGCCTCCAAAAAGCACTTATATTGAACCAAAACCTTTAAATGGATTAACTTTATTTCAATTAAAAGAATGAGTATTTCAGAAAATTTACATTACATTCAGTCAAACTTACCCGAAAATGTTCGGTTGATTGCCGTTTCCAAAACAAAACCGGTTGAAGCTATTCAAGCATTGTATGAAGCAGGACATCGGGATTTTGGTGAAAACCGGGTTCAAGAATTAACCGAAAAACAAAAACAATTACCACAAGATATTCACTGGCATTTAATTGGACATTTGCAAAAAAACAAAGTCAAGTACATTGCGCCTTTTATTCATTTAATCCACAGTGTGGACAATGAAAGTTTATTGAAAGAAATCAATAAACAAGCAAAAAAAAATCAACGAACGATTCCGTGTTTATTGCAAATTTATATTGCAGAAGAAGAAAGTAAATTCGGTTTGAATAAAGAAGAAGCTCATGAAATTTTACTTCATTACAAAGAGAAATATACGCATGTAAAAGTTGTGGGATTGATGGGAATGGCAACTTTTACCGATGATATTTCTCAAATTCGGAGTGAATTCAATTATTTAAAAAATTTATTTGATGAATTCCAGTCTTTGGACAATTCTCTCCAAATTTTATCCATGGGAATGAGTGGTGATTATCCCATAGCTATTGAAGAAGGAAGTAATTTAGTACGAATTGGAAGTTTGATTTTTGGCGAAAGGATTTATCCATAAATCAAATGAGTTGGTTGAAAATTACTACTTTTGCAACCTAAATTATAGATTTTGTCCAATTTCGTAGATTACATAAAGATTTATTGCAAAAGTGGTCATGGTGGAGCAGGTTCGGCTCATTTACATCGTGAAAAATACATTGACAAAGGCGGACCGGACGGCGGTGACGGCGGACGTGGTGGACATATTATAATGAAAGGAAACCGAAATTACTGGACTTTACTTCCGCTTCGTTATACACGTCATTTAAAAGCAGAAAACGGTGGGAATGGTGGTTCTTCTCGTTCTACCGGAGCAGATGGGAAAGATATTTTCATTGACGTTCCGATTGGCACAATTGCCAAAGACGAAGAAGGAAATTTCATGGGTGAAATCATGGAGGACGGTGAGGAAATTATTTTATTAAAAGGCGGAAAAGGTGGATTAGGAAATTGGCATTTTCGTTCTTCTACCAATCAAACGCCGCGTTATGCACAACCGGGGCTTGAAGGAATTGAACTCCCGATTATTTTTGAGCTAAAAGTTCTTGCTGATGTGGGTTTAGTTGGCTTTCCCAATGCCGGAAAATCTACTTTATTATCTGTTGTTTCGGCTGCAAAACCTAAAATTGCTGATTATGCTTTTACTACTTTAACTCCAAATTTGGGTATGGTCAATTATCGAAATCATCAATCTTTTGTAATGGCAGATATTCCCGGTATCATAGAAGGAGCCGCCGAAGGACGTGGTTTAGGTCATCGGTTTTTACGGCATATTGAACGAAATTCTGTTTTATTGTTTCTAATTCCGGCTGATGCAGATGATTATGCCAAAGAATATGAGATTTTATTGAATGAATTACGAAAATACAATCCGGAACTTTTGGATAAAGGTCGGGTTTTGGCAATTTCAAAAAGTGATATGCTGGATGATGAGTTAAAAGCTGAAATCACACCAAAACTTCCAAAGGAAATTCCACATGTTTTCTTTTCTTCTGTGAGTCAACAAGGATTAACTGAATTGAAAGATTTGCTGTGGAAAGAAATTCATTCTTTTGATTAAGAGTTTTTTTTAAATAACCTACAATGGTTTGGCAGCTTGACTTAGGTACGTTTAGAAGTACTGAACTTTCAATTATCACAAAACTTTGATAAAAATACAAAGTTAGAATTTATCACTTCACCACCACTTACGGATAGGTGCTATTGGATGTTTGTACTTCTTCTTTCGTCATCTCAAAAATTGATAGTTGTTTTGGTTTTTCTTTTATTCCGTGATTGTGTTCTGCTATTTCTTTGGCAAGGTCAAAATTGCAAACTAATGCTTCTACAATGCTTCTTCTATTTTCTATTTTACCGCCTGAATGATAAAAATGATCTTTGGTTATGATGTTAAATTTATTCCAAAACTTTCCAATCATTTCATTGGTTCGGTAGTCGTTATGATGCCAAGTTGACAAAACAAATTTGGCTTCTGTTTCTTGTAATTGATTGAAAAGAAGTTCCTCATCTTCTTCTGTCCAACCATTATAGTAGTCCACATATCTTCCATAGTAAGGTGGGTCACAATAAATTACGTCTCCCTTTTTAGCCAAGGGAATTATTTCAGAAAATTGCTTGTTGTGGAATTCCCATTCAGGTTTAATAACGTGTGAAACTTTGGCAACTTGGTTTACAATTTTTGTAATATATGCCTGTGCAAATCTTTCTGGTTTCTTGCAAAAAGGAATATTCCATTGTCCTTTTTTGTTAAACCGCATCATTCCGTTAAACCCTGCCCTTGAAAGAAATATGAAGTCAAGAGAATTAGGGTTTTCATTAAATCTGTTTTTTATCAATCTGAAATGATCATATCCGTTATCACCTGCATTTCTAAGTTCTTCGCCTTCTGTTTCAAGATAACTTTTTACTATTTGTGGGGTTATTTTCCCCTCTTGAATTTCTTTGTATAACTGAATTATATGTGGGTTTGTGTCATTTAAAACAGCTTTTTTATAACCCATGTGCCTGTTGCACAACTCATCAACAAATGTAAGGTATTTATTGTTTCAAGTAGAATATTGATTTTGTGGATTTGTTGTACATTTGTGCGGTTTTAGTTTTTTCAGATTTAGAATATTTTTCAAAATCTGTTAACAATCTTCATCAGCTGGGTTGTTCTCCCTTTTCAGGCAGAAGCTTTTAGAAATAACTTTCACCGGAACAAGCCCAAACCAAAGGCAATTAAAAATAATATAGACAACCGATTTTTGCTTTTCAGCAAAAAAAACGGTAGTATTAAAATTCAGAAAATAATTTATGACACATTTTAAAGATTTAAATTTACTTTCTCCCATACAAAAAGCATTGGATGATTTGGGATATGAAACACCAACTCCTATTCAACAACAAGCCATACCTCCTGCCCTTTTAGGAAAAGATATTTTGGGTTGTGCCCAAACCGGAACGGGAAAAACAGCAGCTTTTGCTATCCCGATTCTTCAATCATTGGTAAAACACAGAAATCAAAATAATCGAAAAAATATTAAAGCACTAATCGTAACACCAACTCGCGAATTGGCTATTCAGATTTACGAAAGTTTTATGGATTACGGGAAATACCTTCCTTTGAAATATGCGGTTATTTTTGGTGGTGTCAATCAAAATCCACAAGTCGGAAAATTGCGAAATGGAGTAGATATTTTAGTTGCAACACCGGGACGATTATTGGATTTATGCAATCAGAAAATCATTTCATTAAAAGACATTGAAATTTTTGTTTTAGATGAAGCGGATCGTATGCTCGATATGGGATTCATTCATGATGTTAAAAAATTATTACAACTCCTTCCACAAAAAAGGCAATCTCTGTTTTTCTCTGCCACTATGCCAAAACCCATTCAAGAATTATCTAATACAATTTTACATCAGCCTGTAAAAGTAGAAGTTACACCTGAATCTACTACAGCAGAAACCATTCAACAAGCAATTTATTATGTTGATAAAGAAAACAAAATTAAATTATTGGATAATTTGATTAAAAACCAAATCAAAGAAAGTGTTTTGGTTTTTACACGAACTAAATACGGTGCAGATAAACTGGTTAAAGCATTGACAAAATTAAATATTTCAGGAGCAGCAATTCACGGCAATAAATCACAAAATGCTCGACAAAATGCACTGAATAATTTCAAAAATAAAAAAATACAAGTCCTGGTTGCAACCGATATTGCTGCAAGAGGAATTGATATTGATTTACTTAAATACGTGATTAATTTTGAAGTTCCCAACATACCTGAAACTTATGTACATCGAATTGGTCGTGGCGGACGTGCCGGAGCCGAAGGAATTGCCATAACACTTTGTGATATAGACGAAAAAGAATACATAAAAGATATTCAAAAGACAATTGGTTTGAAAATTCCGGAAGCAGAAAATAATCCGTATCCGATGAGAAATTTTGAACTTACGCCTCCCAAGCCTAAACAACCCAGACCACAACGTCGGTTTAAAGAAAATTCGGATAATAAATTAAAACCGAAACCGACGAAATTTAGAAAAAGATAATTTGTATTTATATAATTTCCAGTCTATTATGCTTAAAAATGATAAAATTATTTCAATTTTAATTTTGCTGATTTTCTTAAATGTATTTTTCGGTTTCATTTTGTGAGAAAAAGCATAAAACATTCATTTGGTAAGAATTAAAAATAGTTTTACATTTGCAACCCAAAATAAAAATTATTATAGTAATGACACATTATGAAACTGTTTTCATTTTAACTCCCGTTCTATCTGATACTCAGGTGGAGGAAGCAGTTAAAAAAGTAAATGATTTCCTTAAAGAAAAAAATGCGGAAATCGTAGCACAGGAGAATTGGGGCTTAAAAAAATTAGCTTACTCAATTCAAAACAAACGAAATGGTTTTTACCATTTAATCGAATTCAAAACCGAAGATCATGAATTAGTTTCAGCTTTGGAATTGATGTACAAACGTGATGAGCGCATCATTCGCTATTTAACCGTTAAGTTAGACAAACACGGAATTGAATGGGCAGAAAAACGTAGAACAAAATTAAAATCAGAAAAATCTAACGCTTAAAATCCCGATTATGGCAATTGATGAATTAGCAAAAAAAGCAGCAGCAGGAGGAGAAAGCGAAATTCGCTATTTATCCCAATTAGATATTCAAACTCAAACATCCAAAAAATTCTGTCGTTTTAGAAAATACGGAATTAAATACGTGGATTATAAAGACCCGAATTTCTTATTACAATTTGTAAATGAACAAGGTAAAATTTTACCTCGTCGTTATACCGGAACTTCTTTGAAATACCAACGTAAAGTTTCAACCGCCATCAAACGTGCTCGTCACTTAGCTTTGATGCCTTTTATGGGGGATTTGTTAAAATAAGTAAAAACCTAATTTAAAGAAGAGAAAAATGGATATTATATTAAAGCAAGACGTAGAAAATTTAGGTTTTGAATTTGAAATTGTTTCAGTAAAACCGGGATATGCTCGTAATTTTCTGATTCCTCAAGGAAAAGCAGTAATTGCTACAGCAAAAGAAAGAGAAACTTTGAATGCCGCTTTAGCTGCAAGAAAAGCAGAAGAAGACAGATTAATCGCAGAAGCGACTGAACGTTCTGAGAAATTAAATGGTTTGGAGATTAAAATTGAAGCAAAAGTAGGTTCTGGCTCAAAATTATTTGGTTCTGTTAACAATGGTGATTTAGCTGAAGCATTGAATAACGCAGGTGTTGAAATTGAGAAAAAACACATCAGAGTTCCTGGAAATACAATCAAACGTTTAGGAAAAAGTTCTGCTAAAATTCGTTTCCACAGAACGATTGAAGTAGAATTTGAATTTGAAGTAATTCCGGATAAAGAATCTATCCAAAGAGCAGAAGCAGCAGCAAAAGCAAAAGCTGAAGTAGCTAAAATGGATGCTGAAAGAGCCGCTGCCGCTAATAAAAGTGATGACTCCGGATTCAATTATGACAATCCTTTATTTGCAAATACTAAAAAAGAAGCTCCAAAAGCTGAACAAAATACAGCTGAAGAAACTTCTGAAGAAAACGCATAATATTTTAATTCGATTAAGGTTTTCAACCCTACAGAATTAAAACGAATAAAAAAACAGTGCTGATGAGAATCGGCACTGTTTTTTTGTGTTTTTTTCGTTTGTTTAGGCGATTAAAAAAATTCTGCTACATAACGTTCTGCATCTAAAGCAGCCATACATCCCGAACCTGCAGCAGTTACAGCTTGTCGGTAAACATTGTCCTGAACATCACCTGCTGCAAACACACCCGGAATATTGGTTTTACTTGTTTTTCCCTTTGTAATCAGATAACCTGTTTCATCCATATCCAAAATTCCTTCAAATAATTCTGTATTAGGTTTATGTCCAATTGCTATGAAAACTCCATCTACTTCTAATTCTGATTTTTCCTGAGTTTGATTATTAATTAAATGAGCTTTTTGAACAACCAAATCACCACTGATTCCGGTTAATTCATGGTGAAATAATACTTTGATATTAGGCGTTGCAAAAACACGTTCTTGCATGACTTTGGAAGCCCGTAATTCATCTCTTCGAATCAGCATATAAACTTGAGAGCATAATTTAGCGAGATAAGTCGCTTCTTCTGCTGCTGTATCCCCTCCTCCTACTACTACCACCGGTTTTCCTTTGTAGAAAAATCCATCACAGGTTGCACAAGCTGAAACTCCGCTTCCCATGTATTTATTTTCATCTTCTAATCCTAAATATTTTGCAGTAGCACCGGTAGAAATAATGATTGATTTTGCTTGAAATTCTTTTCCCATACCCGTTTTCACAGTATGTAAATCACCAATATTTTTTCCAAATTGGACTTCTGTCACATAATCAATATGAATTTCTGTTCCGAAACGTTCGGCTTGCTTTTGAAATTGTTCCATCATTTCCGGTCCCATGACTCCGTCAGGATAACCCGGAAAATTTTCAACATCGGTTGTAGTCGTTAATTGTCCGCCGGGTTGCATTCCGGTAATCATCACCGGATTCATATTTGCACGAGCTGCGTAAATGGCAGCGGTATAACCCGCCGGCCCTGAACCAATGATGAGTGTATCTTTGATTGTATCTGTCATATTTTTAAATTTTATCGTATAAATTTAGAATTCTTATTTTAAAATCAGGAAAATTTTAATTGGATTTATTTATCCAAAAATAAGTTTTTGAAATTACATATATTGTGTTGCCGGGATATTTCTAAAACGGACAATTCGTAATTTATCCATACACCATATAATGGGATATAATGGATCAAACTCGTACCATTTTACTCTGAAATTAGGTCTTCCTCCAAATTTGTGGTGATTATTGTGTAAACATTCTCCCCACATCAATAAATCCACCGGAAATAAGTTAGTTGAAGTATCGTTAACTTCAAAATTACGATAACCGTATTTATGTGAAAACCAATTAACCACAACACCATGAACCGGTGACATTAAAATATGTATAGGAATTAAAACATACAACCACCAAGGAGAATTAAAATAAACATAAATCAAAATATAAACAATAACCCATAAAACACGGGTAATATTAGAAGAAGCAAAACGGTCGAATTTCCGCCATTTTGGAACTCCTTTTTTGAATTTATCACCTACAACTGCTATTTCCTGGTCAATTTCATTGTAAACTTTTCGAGTTCTCCACATCATTCTGAAAGCATCTTTATCAAAAATAGGAGAATGCGGGTCCTTATCCGTATCAGCGAAAGCATGATGCAAACGGTGCATAACGCCATAAGCATAGGGACTTAAATAAGAAGAACCTTGTGTGATGAAAGAACCGATGTGGAATGTTTTTTCCCAGAACTTTGACATGGTAAACATTCCATGAGCAGCATAACGATGATGAAACATCGATTGGAAAAATAAGGAGGCGTACCAATGAAACACAAAAATACCTACTAAAATCAGGACAGAAATTTCCATATATTTTTAATTTGCAACAAATATAAAGGATAAAATCGTATTTCAATCTAACTCAAAACATACTCTTTTTGATTTTTATCTTTCAGTTACCTGAATATTCCACAAAATTGCGTGGCGTTTCAAAAAGTGTTATTTTCAATTGCAGTTTATCATCTAATTTAGTGCGTATTCGGTTCCATATTACCACCGAAATATTTTCTACAGTTGGATTTAACTGCTCAAATTCTTTTACTTCTAAATTCAGATTTTTATGATCCAAATAATCTTCAACTTCTTGCTTGATTATAGTTTTCAATATATCCAAATTCATCACAAAACCGGTTTCCGGATTGATTTCTCCTGTTATACTGACAATTAATTCATAATTATGACCATGATAAAAAGGATTAGAACATTTGCCAAAAAATATTCGATTTTTTTCGTCGCTCCATTCCTTTTTAAACAAACGATGGGCGGCATTAAAATGTGCTTTTCGGTTAATTGTTACTTGCATAGTCTAATTTTTCAAGATATTTTTCAAAAATAATCTTAAACCAAGCCGTATAATGCTCCGGATGATTTTGAATATCCTTTATTAATTCATCTATTGCCATCCATTTAATTGCTTGTACCTCTTCTTTATTGAAAAAAATTTCACCTTCATAAAACCCGGTAAACACCCGATCCAATTCGTGTTCAAAAAGCTGTTCACCCAATTGGGCTTTATAAATAAAATGAAATTTTTCTTCCAATTCACAATCAAAACCTAATTCTTCTTGTAAACGCCTGTGAGCCGCTTCTATGTAAGTTTCATTTTCTCTTGGATGACTACAACATGAATTTGTCCAAAGCGAAGGTGAATGGTATTTTTCATCTGCTCTTTGTTGCATCAGAAGTTCATTTTTAGAGTTAAATACAAATACCGAAAAAGCTCTATGCAATAAACCGGCAATATGAGCTTCCTGTTTTTCCATTAAACCCAAAGCTTTGTCATTTTCATCGATGAGTACTACAAATTCTTTCATTGTGCCAAAGGTATGAAAACAATCCTATACCGACTAAATCTAAATACAATTCAAACTCTCGAATGAATTGGCATATCGTTTGAAAATAATAGGAAGTTCATTTTGTTAAATTTCTTATTTTTATACTGAAATCCAACGAATTAAAACTGAACTAATCAAGTAAAAACAAAGAGCAGAAAACAGATATAAATTTTAACCGTCAATTTACTGACAGATTTACAGAAATTTTATGATAAATATAGACAACTTGTCATTGGAACAAATAATGGGAGAAGAAATTGAATTATTTCCTTTGATGGACGAGCGCGACGAAAAAAAGATAAAAAAACAACCTGTACCGGAAGAACTATCTATTTTATCTTTAAAAAATACCGTTTTATTTCCGGGCGTAGTTATTCCGATTACCGCCGGAAGAAATCGTTCTATCAAATTATTGGAAGATGCCCATCGGGAAAAAAGCCTGATTGGTGTAGTTGCCCAAAAAAATGCGAAAATTGATATTCCCAACGCAAAAGATTTACATACCACCGGAACCGTTGCTAAAATCTTGAAAATGTTAAAAATGCCGGATGGAAATTATACGGTTATCCTACAAGGATTAAGACGTTTTCAGTGGACGAAAATCACTCAAACTGAACCTTATTTTAAGGCTGCCGTTCAATCTTTGGAAGATAAAAAACCGGCAACTAATAATAAAGAATACCAGGCAACTATCGATGCTGTCAGAGATACGGCTTTAGACATCATTGACATCAATCCCTCCATTCCGGCAGAAGCCGGGATGGCAATTAACAATATTGAAAGTTCTTCTTTTCTGATTAATTTTGTGAGTTCTAATTTGAATTTAAACATAAATGAAAAACAAAATTTACTTGAATTCGATAATCTGAAAGATCGGGCTATTGAAGTACTTCGTTTGATGGGAATTGAGCTTCAAAAATTAGAATTGAAAAATACTATTCAGTCCAAAGTTCGCCAGGATTTAGATCAACAACAGAAAGAATATTTTTTGCATCAACAAATGCGAACCATTCAGGAAGAATTAGGTGGAGTCTCATACGAAACAGAAATGGAAGAAATGCGCCAACGCGCCAAATCTAAAAAATGGAATCAGCAAACCCAAGAGCATTTTGAAAAAGAATTAACTCGCTTAATGCGACTGAATCCGCAAATGCCGGAACACAGCATACAACGCAATTACTTAGATTTTATGCTGACTTTGCCTTGGCAGGATTATACACAAGATAATTTTGATTTGAAAAAAGCCATTAAGATTTTAAATCGTGATCATTTTGGTTTAGAAGATATCAAAGAACGAATCATTGAATATTTAGCTGTTTTAAAATTAAAAGGTGACATGAAATCGCCAATTATTTGTTTGTATGGACCTCCCGGTGTGGGAAAAACTTCATTAGGAAAATCCATTGCAGAAGCTTTGAATCGAAAATATATTAGAATGTCTTTGGGTGGTTTGCATGACGAATCTGAAATCCGGGGACACAGAAAAACTTATATTGGTGCCATGCCCGGCAGAATTTTACAATCCATAAAAAAATCAGGGAGTTCTAATCCCGTTTTTATTTTGGATGAAATTGACAAAATGACTATAAGTGCTCATGGTGACCCGTCTTCTGCTATGTTGGAAGTTCTAGATCCGGAACAAAATCATTCTTTTTATGATAATTATTTGGAATTAGGTTATGATTTATCCAAAGTATTTTTCATTGCTACAGCTAATAATATAGCCGAAATCCCTTCGCCGCTTCGCGACCGAATGGAATTAATCAATATTGCCGGTTATACCATCGAAGAAAAAGTGGAAATTGCTTATAAGTATTTATTACCTAAACAACTGAAAGAACATGGGTTAAAAGAAAATGATTTAAAAATAACCAAAAAAAATCTAGAATTTTTAGTAGAATCTTATACCCGTGAATCGGGTGTCCGAAAATTAGAGCAACAAATTGCAAAAATTGTTCGTCATTTTGCCAAAAAAGTGGCTATGGAAGAAACTTTTGATGTTGAGATTCAAAGCGAAACTATTACTGAAATTTTAGGACCGGGACGTTCTTCAGATAAATATGAAAACAACGAAGTTCCCGGTGTAGTAACAGGATTGGCATGGACACGAGTAGGTGGAGATATTCTTTTTATTGAATCCATTTTATCCAAAGGGAAAGGTGAACTTTCTATTACAGGTAATTTAGGAAATGTAATGAAAGAATCGGCTCGAATTGCTTTGGAATTTATTAAGGCACATGCTAAACAATTGAATATTGATGAAAGTATTTTTTCTAAATACAATATTCATATTCACGTTCCGGAAGGTGCAACACCAAAAGATGGACCTTCTGCCGGAATTGCTATGTTAAGCTCCATCGTATCATCATTTACACAACGAAAAGTAAAAGCAAATCTGGCAATGACCGGAGAAATTACTTTACGCGGAAAAGTTTTGCCGGTTGGCGGAATAAAAGAAAAAATATTAGCAGCAAAACGAGCCAATATCAAAGAAATTATTCTATGTGAAGAAAATAAAAAAGATATTTTAGAAATTAAACCCCAGTATATCAAAGGTTTAAAATTTCATTATGTCACTACTATGATGGAAGTTTTGGACATTGCACTTTTGAAACAGAAAGTTAAAGGAGCTAAAAAATTTAGTGATTAACTGACTATAAAACAAAATCAGCTTTCTGAAAAGAAAGCTGATTTTGTTTACTCTGTTTTCACAATTAAAATCCAGTCATCATCCAAAAAACGATAACCAATATTATATAAAAACCGATATTCAGAACCGTTTTTATAAATTTTTAAATGAGTGAAATAGTCAAAATTAAAATGTAAATCCTGTAAAGCTTGACGTTTTAATTTTACTTTATTTTCCTTAAAATTCAATGCTGATACAATATTATAATTGATTCTTAATTGTCGGTTTATTTTTTTCATCAAATTTGAAGAATCTTTATTTTGACGGTTGTTGTAAGTATTTCGACAGGAATCATTACAGAATTTCTTATCAGCTCTGCCGATGATTTTATCACCGCATTCGGTACAATAGGTAGCCATGGTAGTATGTTTTTAAGTTAGATGGCTTAAATTTAAGTTTATTTTCCCAAATAAACTTAAATTTCCTTATTTATTAGCTCCTTTTTTATTTTTGGTTTTAGAAAAAAAGGTTATCCTAATAAAACATCTAAACTCATCATAACAACAAATCCACCTACAAAGCCTAAAATAGCAACATCAGAATGCCCATTTTGTTGAGTTTCCGGAACAACTTCTTCAATGACAACATAAATCATAGCCGCCGCCGCAAATGCTAATGCATAAGGTAAAATTGGAGTAAAAGCGACTACGGCATAAGCTCCTAATACGCCAAAAATGGGTTCAACCAAAGCAGAAGCTTGTCCGTACATAAAGCTTTTGGTTCGTGATAATCCCATTCCGCGAAGTGGTACAGCAACTGCTATGCCTTCAGGGAAATTTTGAATCCCAATACCAATTGCTAAAGTAACTGCACCGGCAATCGAAGCTTCCGGAATTCCAATGGCTACGCCACCGAATAAAACTCCTACTGCCAAGCCCTCGGGAATATTATGAAGCGTGATGGCTAAAGTTAAAAGTGTAGTTCGCTGCCAAGGCGTTTTAATTCCTTCTTCTTGTTTAAAATTAATGTGTAAATGAGGTAAAATTTTATCCAATCCAAACAAAAACAATGCGCCTAAAATAAATCCGGTTACTACCGGGAAAATTCGCATCACCCCTTCCCCATTGCTCATTTCAATTGCAGGAGCCAATAAACTCCAATAACTCGCTGCAATCATTACACCACCAGTGAATCCTAACATTCCATTTAAAAGCAGACGGTTCATTTCTTTAAACAAAAACACCAAAGAAGCTCCTAATGCTGTTACAGCCCAAGTAAAAAGAGTGGCATACAAAGCTCCTCGAATAGGAGAAATTTGCTCAAAATAGGCAATGATTGAATCAAACATAGAAGTTGAAGTTTGCGACAAATTTACAAATCTATTAGAGCTAACTGACAAATTACAGCTGAATTTATTTTTAATTTCATAGAGTTTTAAATAGATTAGCTTTAAATATGAATAAAATGAATAAAAAATCTTCTGAATTAATTTTAAATGCAGATGGCAGCATTTATCATTGTAATATTCGTCCGGAACATTTGGCAGATTGGGTAATTACCGTTGGAGATCCTGGTCGGGTAAAGGAAGTTTCAAAATATTTTGATACAATTGAATTTCAAACTCAAAAACGAGAAATTGTTACACATACCGGAACTTACAAAGGAAAACGTTTTACCGTTATTTCAACCGGGATGGGAACCGATAATATTGATATTGTTTTGAATGAGTTGGATGCAGTTGCAAATTTAAATCTGCAAACAGGAGAAATTCTTCCGGAATTTAAAAAATTACATATCATTCGATTGGGAACTTCGGGAGCTTTACATGCCGATATTCCGGTAGATAGCTTTGTGTTGAGTTCTCATGGTTTGGGATTTGATGGATTGATGCACTTTTATGAAGATAGTAATTCAATTTTTGACTCAGATTTAACTCAGGCTTTTATTAATTATGCCAATTGGCAAACCAAAAAAGCCGAACCTTATATTGTAAAAGGTTCTGATTCTTTATTGACTCGTTTACAATCGGATAAAACCCATATCGGAATTACGGCTACGGCTTCCGGTTTTTATGGCCCACAAGGTCGGGTTTTGCGTTTACAACCTTCGCCTCGCGATATAAATTCTATTCTTTCGGGCTTTAATCATAAAGGAGTTCGGATTACTAATTTTGAAATGGAAACTTCCGGAATTTACGGTTTGTCAGCTATGTTAGGACATGAAGCTTTGTCCATGAATTGTATTGTGGCTAATCGGGCTTTGGGAGAATTCAGTAAAGATGCCTACGCTACTATTGATGAAATGATTCAATATGCATTGGAACAATTAACTAAATAGATTTGTAAAATGAATCTTAAAATTCTGAATTTTTCTTAGAGCCTGTTTAAATTTATGTCGTAAGAATGTTTATAGCTTATTTTTGAGTGTTTGAGATTAAGAGGGAGAAACGTAGTTTCGGATAAGAAGGCAAATTTTTAAAGGATAGCAGAGCTATCGTTTCAAAATTTAACGAAGTTGTAGCCAAAAAAAGGCATAAACAAATTATTAGATAATTTTTAAACAGGCTCTTA
>JAVFAE010000011.1:0-18820 GCA_034002605.1 Weeksellaceae bacterium
TTGGACAATCTTACCATGCCAACGGAACAAAATTGTATTCTTCCCGAATCATTCCGTTCAAAGGTTCTTGGATAGAATTCGCAACCGATATCAACAGCGTAATGTACGCTTATATTGACCGTAAGAAAAAGTTACCTTTAACTACTTTATTACGTGCTATCGGATATGAAAAAGACAAAGATATCTTGGAAATATTTGATTTAGCAGAAGAAATAAAAGTAAGCAAATCATCCATTAAAAAAGTAGTCGGTAAAAAATTAGCCGCAAGGGTATTAAATACTTGGCATGAAGACTTCGTGGACGAAGATACCGGCGAAATGCTATCAATGGAAAGAAATGAGATTATTTTGGATCGTGAAACTGTGATTGAAAAAGAACATATTGACCAAATTATTGATTCAGGTGTGAAATCCATTTTGGTTCACAAAGAAGACAATAAATCAGTCGATTATGGAATCATTCACAACACACTTCAAAAAGACCCGACTAATACAGAAAAAGAAGCAGTAGAATATATCTACCGACAATTACGTAACGCTGAGCCACCTGATGAAGAAACGGCAAGAGGAATTATTGAAAAATTATTCTTCTCCGACCAACGTTACTCATTAGGCGAAGTAGGACGTTACAGATTGAATAAAAAATTGGAATTGAATATTCCGGAAGACGTTCAAGTGTTGACCAAAGAGGATATTATTTCAATTATTAAATATTTAATTGAATTAATCAACTCAAAAGCTGAGGTGGACGACATCGACCACTTATCTAACCGTCGTGTAAGAACAGTTGGAGAGCAATTAGCTGCTCAGTTTGGAGTAGGTTTAGCACGTATGGCAAGAACTATTCGTGAGCGAATGAATGTTCGTGATAATGAGGTGTTTACGCCGATTGATTTAATCAATGCTAAAACATTATCATCCGTAATTAATTCTTTCTTCGGAACCAATCAGTTGTCTCAATTTATGGATCAAACCAATCCATTATCCGAGATTACACACAAACGTCGTTTATCTGCTTTAGGCCCCGGAGGACTTTCTCGTGAAAGAGCCGGTTTTGAAGTGCGTGACGTTCACTACACTCATTACGGAAGACTTTGTCCGATTGAAACTCCGGAAGGACCTAACATCGGTTTGATTTCTTCATTATGTGTATTCGCAAAAGTAAATAATTTAGGATTCATCGAAACTCCTTATCGTAAAGTTGAAAACGGAAAAGTAGAATTGAATCATGAACCAATTTATTTATCAGCAGAAGAAGAAGAAGCAAAAGTAATTGCTCAGGCAAATGCGCCGATTGACAACAATGGCAAATTCTTAAACGACCGGATTACAGCAAGAGAAGATGGAGATTTCCCTGTTGTAGAACCGGGAGAAGTAGAATTAATGGACATTGCACCTAACCAAATTGCTTCTATTTCCGCTTCCTTGATTCCATTCTTAGAACATGACGATGCTAACCGTGCTTTGATGGGATCAAACATGATGCGTCAGGCTGTTCCTATTCTAAAACCACAAGCTCCGATTGTAGGTACCGGATTGGAAAAACAAGTAGCAAAAGATTCCCGTATTTTATTCAATGCAGAAGGAAATGGTACCGTAACTTATGTAGATGCCGATACAATTTCCATTAAATATGATCGTACGGAAGATGAGGAATTAGTAAGCTTTAATCCGGCTGAAAAAAAATACCAATTAACCAAATTCCGCAAAACCAACCAAGGAACCACCATTACACTGAAACCGATTGTAAAAGTCGGAGACCGAGTAGAAAAAGGACAAGTACTTTGTGAAGGTTATGCAACTGAAAATGGAGAATTAGCAATCGGACGAAACTTATTGGTTGCTTTCATGCCTTGGAAAGGATTCAATTTTGAGGATGCAATTGTAATCAGCGAAAGAGTAGTTCGTGAAGACTGGTTTACTTCTATCCATATCGACGAATATTCTTTAGATGTACGCGATACCAAATTAGGAATGGAAGAATTAACCGCTGATATTCCAAACGTTTCAGAAGAAGCAACCAAAGATTTGGATGAAAACGGAATGATTCGAATTGGAGCAGAAATTAAACCAGGCGATATTTTAATTGGAAAAATTACTCCAAAAGGAGAATCCGACCCAACTCCGGAAGAAAAATTATTACGTGCTATTTTTGGTGAAAAAGCCGGCGATGTGAAAGATGCCTCTTTAAAAGCTTCTCCTTCTCTTCATGGAGTAGTAATTGACAAAAAATTATTCTCCCGAAGCATCAAAGACAAAAGAAAAAGATCGCAGGATAAAGCAATCATTGACAGTATTGAAGCTGAATTCCAAACAAAATTTGATGATTTACGCAACATCTTATTAGAAAAATTATTTGTTCTTTTAGACGGTAAAACTTCTCAAGGTGTTTTCAATGACCTGAATGAAGAAATTATCAAAAAAGGAGTAAAATATAGCAAAAAAATCTTGACTTCTGTTGATGATTACTTGAATTTAACAGGTTCTGAAAGCGTTTGGGTAATGGATGAAATGAAAAACGATCAAGTAAAACAATTGCTTCATAATTATAAAATCAAATACAATGATTTACACGGAGCACTTAATCGTGAACGATTTACCATTTCAGTCGGAGACGAACTCCCTGCCGGAATCGTGAAATTAGCCAAAATTTATATTGCCAAAAAACGTAAGTTAAAAGTAGGTGATAAAATGGCGGGGCGTCACGGAAACAAAGGGATTGTATCCAGAATTGTACGCGACGAAGATATGCCATTCTTAGAAGACGGAACACCGGTTGATATTGTATTAAATCCACTAGGAGTACCTTCTCGTATGAACATCGGGCAAATTTACGAAACCGTATTAGGATGGGCTGGAGCCAAATTAGGCCAAAAATACGCTACTCCTATTTTTGACGGAGCCGAAATAGAAGACATTAATGAATTAACCGATAAAGCCGGATTACCTCGTTACGGTACTACTTATTTGTATGATGGAGGAACAGGTGAAAGATTTGCTCAAAAAGCAACCGTCGGAATGATTTATATGCTGAAATTAGGACACATGGTGGACGACAAAATGCACTCTCGTTCCATCGGTCCTTACTCCTTAATTACGCAACAACCATTGGGTGGTAAAGCTCAGTTCGGAGGACAACGTTTCGGAGAGATGGAGGTTTGGGCTTTAGAAGCATTTGGAGCATCCAATATTTTACGTGAAATTCTGACTGTAAAATCAGATGATGTAATTGGACGTGCCAAAACTTATGAAGCTATTGTAAAAGGCGATCCAATGCCGGAGCCTGGTATTCCGGAATCGTTCAATGTATTATTACATGAACTGCAAGGACTTGGATTGGACATAAATCTGGAGGAATAGAAATCAGATGTTAGACAAAATATCAGATAGAAATAACTCTTATGAATTCAAATTAATTGATTTTGAAATAGGTATTAAATACCTGAAATCCAAAATCTAAAATCTAAAAAAATTATGTCAACAAAAAATAAAACAAGTAAATTTTCAAAAATCCGTATCGGCTTGGCTTCTCCTGAGTCCATTCTCAGAGTGTCAAACGGAGAAGTGTTAAAACCGGAAACTATCAATTACAGAACTCATAAACCTGAACGTGACGGTTTGTTTTGTGAAAGAATTTTCGGACCTGTAAAAGATTACGAATGTGCCTGTGGAAAATACAAAAGAATCCGCTACAAAGGAATCGTTTGTGACCGCTGTGGTGTAGAAGTAACCGAGAAAAAAGTTCGCCGGGAAAGAATCGGACACATCAATTTAGTAGTTCCGGTTGCTCACATTTGGTATTTCCGTTCTCTTCCCAATAAAATTGGATATGTTCTGGGATTACCTTCCAAAAAGTTAGATATGATTATCTATTACGAACGTTATGTCGTAATTCAACCCGGGATTGCTAAAATGCCGGACGGAAGCGAATTGGAAAAATTGGAATTCCTTACCGAAGAAGAATATTTGGATATCTTAGATACTTTACCGGCAAATAACCAATATTTGGAAGATACAGACCCAAATAAATTCATTGCAAAAATGGGTGCTGATGCATTGGAAGATTTATTGAAATCCATTAATTTAGATGAATTATCTTACGATTTGCGTCACAAAGCTCACCACGAAACATCTAAACAAAGAAGAACAGAAGCCTTGAAAAGACTTCAGGTAGTAGAAGCTTTGCGCGAATCCAACTTAGAACACGTTAACCGTCCGGAATGGATGATTATGCGAGTTTTACCGGTTATTCCACCGGAATTACGCCCATTAGTTCCATTGGATGGAGGTCGTTTTGCTACTTCGGATTTGAACGATTTATACCGTCGTGTAATTATTCGAAATAACCGCTTGAAACGATTAATCGAAATCAAAGCACCGGAAGTAATTTTACGTAACGAAAAACGTATGTTACAAGAATCTGTCGATTCATTGTTTGACAATACAAGAAAAGCTTCTGCTGTAAAAGCAGACGGAAACCGCGCCTTAAAATCACTTTCCGATTCTTTGAAAGGAAAACAAGGTCGTTTCCGACAAAACTTATTAGGAAAACGTGTAGATTATTCTGCTCGTTCTGTAATTGTCGTTGGTCCGAATTTGAAATTACACGAATGTGGTTTACCAAAAGATATGGCTGCAGAGCTGTACAAACCGTTTATCGTTCGTAAGTTAATTGAAAGAGGGATTGTAAAAACAGTAAAATCAGCGAAAAAAATCATTGACCGAAAAGAACCGGTTGTATATGATATTTTAGAAAATGTACTGAAAGGACATCCGGTCTTACTCAACCGAGCTCCTACCCTTCACCGTTTAGGAATTCAGGCATTCCAACCTAAATTGATTGAAGGAAAAGCTATTCAGTTACATCCGTTAGTGTGTACCGCCTTTAATGCGGACTTTGACGGAGACCAGATGGCAGTTCACTTACCTTTAGGACCGGAAGCAATTTTAGAAGCACAATTGTTAATGTTAGCTTCTCAAAATATTTTGAACCCGGCAAACGGTTCACCGATTACAGTACCTTCTCAGGATATGGTTTTAGGTCTTTATTATATGACCAAAGCCAAAGAATCGGCAAAAGGAAACGGAATCACTTTTTATTCAGCCGAAGAAGTTGAAATTGCTTATAACGAAAAAAGCGTAGAATTAAATGCTATTATTAAAGTAAAAGCAAGAGTATTAGAAAATGAGGAATTAGTCGAAAAAATGATTGAAACTACCGTAGGTAGAGTTCTTTTTAACCAAATTGTTCCTGAAAAAGTAGGATTTGTCAATGAAGTTTTGACTAAAAAATCTTTGCGTTCAATCATCAATAAGATATTGAAAATCACAGACTTCCCAACTACTTCTGATTTCTTGGATAAAATGAAAAATCTTGGATTTAAGAAAGCATTTGAAGGTGGATTATCTTTCAGTTTAGGTGACATCATTATTCCTAGCGAGAAAAAAGAATTAATCAGCAATGCAATTAATCAGGTTGAAAACATTAAAATGAATTATAACATGGGGTTGATTACCAACAACGAACGTTATAATCAAGTAATTGATGTTTGGACAAATACCAACGCAACTTTGACTGAAATCGTAATGCGAAGAATGACCGAAGATGACGAAGGTTTTAACTCTATTTATATGATGTTAGACTCCGGAGCGAGAGGTTCAAAAGAACAAATTCGTCAGTTGGCAGGTATGCGGGGATTAATGGCAAAACCTCAAAAAGCAGGTTCTTCAGGAGGAGAGATTATCGAAAACCCGATTATTTCCAATTTCCGCGAAGGTTTATCCATTGTAGAATACTTTATCTCCACTCACGGTGCTCGTAAAGGTTTGGCGGATACCGCTTTAAAAACAGCTGATGCCGGATACTTAACCCGTCGTTTGGTCGATGTTGCACAAGATGTAATTGTCTTTGAAGAAGATTGTGAAACACTACGAGGAATTGAAATCACAGCATTGAAGAAAAATGAAGAAATTGTTGAGAAAATCGGCACTCGAATTCTGGGTAGAACTTCTTTACAAGATATTTACAATCCGAACACCAACGAATTAATCCTAAAAGCAAGTGCTATCATCACAGAAGATGATGCTGATAAAATTGAAGAAGCCGGAATTGAAATGGTTGAAGTTCGCTCTCCATTAACTTGTGAAGCCAAAACAGGAATCTGTTCTGCTTGTTACGGACGTAATTTATCTACCGGAAAACCTGTTCAAAAAGGAGAAGCAGTCGGAGTTGTAGCCGCTCAATCCATTGGAGAACCGGGAACTCAGTTAACTTTACGTACCTTCCACGTTGGAGGAACAGCCGGAAATATTTCAGAGCAATCTTCAATCATTGCTAAATTTGATGGGCATATTGAATTCGACGATATTCGAACTGTAAAAGGTGAAGACGATGAAGGAAATACAGTAACAATTGTAGTTTCACGTTCAACTGAAATGAAATTAATTGACGCCAATGGAAATATCCGTTCTACTCATAATATTTCATACGGTTCTGTTCTTCATGTGAAAGAAAATGCAAAAGTGAAAAAAGGAGATGTTCTTACCTCTTGGGATCCTTATAATGGTGTTATCATTGCAGAAGCTGCCGGTAAAGTCGAATTTGAAAATATCGAACAAGGCGTTACTTTCCAATTGGAAATTGACGAACAAACCGGTTTCCAAGAAAAAGTAATTTCTGAATCCCGTAACAAGAAAATCATTCCTACACTAAAAGTAATTACTTCCGGTGGAGAAGAACGAAATTACAACTTACCGGTTGGAGCACATTTAATTGTTAACGATGGTGAGAAAATTAAAGCCGGTAAAGTTTTGGTTAAAATCCCTCGTCGTTCAGCAAAAGCAGGTGATATTACCGGAGGTTTACCACGTGTAACCGAGTTGTTTGAAGCACGTAACCCATCCAATCCGGCAGTAGTCTCTGAGATAGATGGAGTTGTAAGTTTCGGGAAAATTAAACGAGGAAACCGAGAAATCATTGTCGAATCTAAAACAGGTGAAAAATCAACTTATTTGGTGAAATTATCCAATCAGATTTTAGTTCAAGAAAATGACTTCATTCGTGCCGGTATGCCACTTTCAGATGGTGCAACTACACCTGAAGACATTTTGAGAATTAAAGGATTGACTGCAGTTCAGGAATATCTTGTAAATGAAATTCAAGAAGTTTACCGCTTACAAGGGGTGAAAATTGATGATAAACATTTTGAAATTATCGTCCGTCAAATGATGCGAAAAGTACGGGTTGTCGATGCCGGAGATACACGCTTATTAGAAGACAGTTTAGAGCATAAGGATGATTTCTTGGCAGAAAACGACAGAATTTTCGGAATGAAAGTAGTAGAAGAAGCCGGAGACAGTGATAATTTAAAACCGGGGCAAATCATCTCAGCACGTCAGTTACGAGATGAAAACTCCATGCTGAAACGAGATGATAAAAATCTGGTAACAGCACGGGAAGCAATGCCGGCAACAGCAGAACCAATTTTGCAAGGTATCACACGAGCTTCTCTTCAAACCAAATCCTTTATGTCGGCTGCCTCTTTCCAGGAAACCACCAAAGTATTGAACGAAGCTGCTGTTTCCGGTAAAGTGGATGAATTACACGGATTAAAAGAAAACGTTATCGTTGGTCATTTAATCCCTGCAGGTACAGGACTGAAAGAATACCAACAAATTATTGTGGGTTCTAACAGAGAATATGAAGAATTAATGAATGCAAAACAATAAAATGATGGCAGAAAATAAGAATAAAAACATTGATATTGAACTCAATGACCAGACATCAGAAGGAGTTTACTCTAATTTGGCGGTAATCAACCACTCTCCAACCGAGTTCGTAGTTGATTTCATTCAAATGATGCCTGGAGTTCCTAAAGCAAGAGTAAAGTCAAGAATCATCCTGACTCCTCAGCATGCTAAACGTTTGGCACATGCATTAGCTGAAAATGTTTCCCGCTATGAAAATCAGTTTGGTGAAATTAAAGACAGTCATGCAGCGAATATTCCTATGAATTTTGGCCCTCCGGGCGAAGCTTAATTCAAGGGAAATAATATAAACCGTACAATGATCGGATTTACTCCGGTTATTGTACGGTTTTTTGTTCTATTAAGTAAGTAGAAAATCAATGATTCTTTGAGGAATTCTTCTCATCCGTTTCTTTTTTGATAAAACGGTCTGTCTTTTTATCATAACCATACGGGCAATGTCGGCAACCGCTTTTACAACAGTAACCACGACGCAAATGAAATTGCTCGGTCATAACAACATAACCTTCCGGAGTTTTGTAATAATCGCCTTCTTGGAATTTATTTTGTGTCATATTTTTAATTAAATTTCTTCATCTTTATTTCGATAAGCCTTTAATATTTTAGACACTAATTTATGCCGAACTACATCTTTCTCAGTCAATTGAACCATCCCTATTCCATCCACCTCTTTTAAAATATTCATAGCTTCTTTTAATCCTGATTTTTGTTTAGGTGGTAAATCAATCTGTTCCGGATCACCTGTGATAATGAATTTTGCATTTTTCCCCATTCGGGTCAAAAACATTTTCATTTGCGAATGAGTTGTATTCTGCGCCTCATCCAAAATCACAAAAGCTTCATCCAAAGTTCGGCCACGCATAAAAGCAAGTGGGGCAACCTCTATAATTCCTTTTTCATAATACGAATTCAATTTTTCAAAATGAATCATATCTTTTAAAGCATCATACAAAGGTTGTAAATACGGATCTAATTTTTCTTTTAAATCTCCGGGTAAAAACCCAAGGCTTTCACCGGCTTCCACAGCAGGACGAGTAAGAATAATTCGCCGAACTTCTTTATTCTTTAAAGCTCTCACAGCCAAGGCAACACCGGTATAAGTTTTCCCTGTTCCGGCCGGTCCGATAGCAAAAACCATATCGTTTTGATACACTTTTTCAACCAATTCTCTTTGTCCGGGCGTATGGGCTTTGATAAGTTTTCCGCTCACACCGTGAACCAGAATTTCTTCTGATTTATTAATGGACATTTTAGGTTGGTAATCCGGAGCTAATAAGGTTTCCATATCCTTTTCGTTAAGACGATTATAATGTTGTAAATACTGAATAATCTCACTGATTTTATGAGAAAACTCCAATAAATTACTTTCATTGCCTACCGCAGAAATCTTTTTTCCGCGTCCGGTTATTTTCAACTTGGGAAAGTGAGTTTTTATTCGTTTAAAGTTCTCATTGTTTGCACCATAAAAATCTTGAATGCTCACTTCTGCCAATTCTAAATTTACTTCTGTCAATTATCTTTTTGTTTAAATTTGATTGAATACAAAAATACATAATATATTTGTTGAGACGAATTGAATTTTATGCCAATTATTACTTTAACAACTGATTTTGGAATTAAAGACCCTTTTGTAGCTTCGGTAAAAGGAAAAATTTACACTGAATTGCCAGATGTTAAAATAGTAGATATTTCGCACGAAATTGAACCATTTGATATTGCTGAAGGTGCATTTATTGTTAAAAATTCATACTCAAATTTCCCAAAAGGCAGCATTCACATTATCGGAGTCGATGATTTGACAACTCCACACAAAAAACCGATTGCCGCTTTTATTGACGACCATTATTTTTTAGCAAGTAACAACGGGATTTTATCTCTAATTAATGCTGAAATTAATCCGAAAGAAGTAATCGAAATTAATATTCCACAAATGGACATGGATTCTGTTTTTACCACACGTGATATTTTTGTTCCGGTGGCTTGTCATTTGGCAAGAGGCGGAAAATTATCAGTTGTCGGGCACCATTTGAGAGATTTTAAAGAACTTACCGTTTTACGTCCGGTTGTAAAAGATGAAAAAGTGATTATTGGAACGGTGATGTACATTGATAATTTCGGAAATTCCATTGTCAATATTTCAAAAAAGTTATTTAATCGAGTAAGAAAAAAACGGAATTTTGTTGTGAGTTATCGGAATTATGAATTCAATGAAATTTATAAAAGCTACCGTGATGCAGTAAAGGATTTTGACCAAGAAGCAGCCTATTACGGAAATGGAATGGTTTTATTTGGTTCTTCCGGCTATCTTGAAATTGCAATGTATCGAAGCAATCCCAAAACCAGTGGTTCTGCCAGCACATTGTACGGATTATCCAAAGGAAGCGAAGTCAGAATAGAATTTTTTTAACTGTAAATTAAAATGAGAGTGAAATTTTTAATTAAAATAAGCTGTTTTTTTCTAAGTATTTTCTGTGTTGCACAAACTCAATTTCCCTCAGGGAAATTAACTAAAATCATCTATGAGTCAAGCTATAATGGAAATGTTCCGGAAAATCAAAATTTAATTTGGGTGTTTGCCGATACCGAAAAAACATGGATTACTTCTGAAAAACAATTCACCGGACAAATGGATTTTCCTCATGAATTTACATTAATTCAGGCTTCTAAAAACAAGTTTTGGAATTATGCTTTTTTAAGTGAAAATGAAACTATTTCCCAATTGGATACTGTTTCTTTGGAAAATCAAAAATTTGAACTTTTAGATGAAACTACTCAAATTTTAGGCTATCACTGTAAAAAAGCCAAAACAAGCATCAATTCCAATACGATTGAAATTTGGTACACCGATGAATTAGACGTTAAAGCATCTCCAAATGTTCTGGGTGTTAATTTAGGAGTCGTTTTAAAATTTACTCGAAATGGAAATTTCACTATTCAAGCAAAAGAAATTAAAAAAGAAAAAATAAAAATCCCTGAATTTTTAAATACAACTCAAGCAAAAACACTTGAAAAAATTGATTATCAAGATAAAATCTGGCGAAGTCGATTTGTTACAATTCCGATTTTTGAAAACCAACAAATTCACTGGGTAGGAAATTTTGAAAAAAAGGAAAATGAACTTCGATTTGCTAATGGGACTCTTGCAGTAAAAAAAGTGAAATTCCCGAAAATTAACCCGGGAAGTCAGATTTTTATCGATTTAACCGAGCAATCCAACGGTGATGCTTATGACCGAACCGGAAGTGTGTTTTTGATTCCTACCGATAAGCCACAATCTTTTATGGATGGATTGACAAAAGGAGTTGATTTTTTACCGGTTTATGAAAACGGAAACGGTAAAAAATACCAAGGAATTACTGCAACAGAAACTTATACACCCTTAGTGGAATTAATGCGGTTTTTTACTCCTTTTGGTGTACATCATTTCAATAATCGCGTACAATTGAAAGATAAAACTTGGCAAGATTCGGTTTTTTATCGACAAGATATTTCAGATTATGCTTCACTTTTGAGTGAAAAAGAAGTGTATTTAGGAGTTTTTATTGGAAATTATGACCAAGGTGGACATAAAATCTCAATGAATATAACTATTCATTCCGGCATTAAGCAAAATTCTGATTTCACAAAGGTAATTCCTTTGTTCAACACAGTGAACGTTATGGAAATGGCAGGACAAGAGTACAGTACACTTTTTAATTCAAAAAAAGGTTTACTAATGGAATTTGATGTGCCTGAAGATTTAGAAAATGCTGAACTTCGTTATATTACAACCGGTCATGGCGGTTGGGAAAACGGAGATGAATTTGTTCCTAAGAAAAACACAATTCTCTTAGATGAAAAAATTGTCTTTGATTTAATTCCATGGCGGGAAGATTGCGGCTCGTACCGTTTATACAACCCGGTTTCAGGAAATTTTGCTAATGGACTTTCTTCTTCGGATTACAGTCGTTCCAATTGGTGTCCCGGAACAATTACTCAAGCTTATCGGATTGAAGTTGGAAATCTAAAAGCCGGGAAACACAAAATTCAAGTATTGATTCCACAAGGAGAACCGGAAGGAAACAGCTTTAGTGCTTGGAATATTTCAGCAGTTTTAGTAGGAAATTAGTGAATCAATAAAGAATTTTTCACCGATTCTAAATAAGAATTTCCAATCGGAATTTCTTCAATTTCACTATTCATTTGAATGGAAATCATTTTCTTACTTGTATTGAGTAAATAAACATATTTCTTGTTGACTATAAAGCTTTTATGTACCCGGATAAAATTACTTGGAAGAATATCCTCCATAGTTTTTAATGTTTTGATAACCAATATGGGGCGTTTACTTTGTTGATTGACATAACAAGCATTATTGTCTGCTTCTATATGGGTAATATTCTTTAAATCAACAAATAAATGTCCTTCTGAAGTTTTAAAAACAATATGACTTTGCAATTCTAAAAATTGTTTTTGTACTTTAATTAAAGCTAAATCCAATTCATCCGGATCAATGGGTTTCTCCAAAAAGTAGAGTACGCTTTTATTTACAGCTTCACGGGCATATTTTACATAGTCCGTTGTCATGATAAAAAAAGGAAGTTGAGAATCGTTTTTTTGAATTTCATTTAAAACATCAAATCCATTTTTATCTCCTAATTCAACGTCTAAAAAAACAAAATGTGGTTTTTGTGTATGTATGAGATTAATTCCTTCGTTTACTGAGGAAGCAAATCCAATTTCCACAAATTCATCATGGTATTTTAAAGCACTTCGCAAATTGGCTAAAGCACCCGGATTATCCTCAATAATGATGTAATTCAAAGACATTTCTTTTAATTAAACTGAAAAATTATTGTAGGCAAGGTACAAAAATATTTTTCACTTTTTTAAAAAATATTAGCAAAAATTAAGCATAAAATAAGGCGTAATTAAAGCACAAAACCTTATAGTTTTAGAGTATTAAATTACTCTGTCATTATTGCTTCCTCGGCTTCAGGAATTTCAAGTAATTGATTGTCATTGGTTTTTGCTTTTTCAGCTCTTGAAATGCAAGTTTTACAAATTTCATTGTCATCAATTCCTCTTGCTTCCCAAGCGTCTTTCACGGTTCCTTCAGAAACAGAACTATTTCGGATGTGTTGACAATCTTCAAAAATATGAAGTTTATTTCCGGAAGGAGTCCAATAAACATGGTCGATTCCATTGGTTAAATCTTTAATTACACTGGTTTGAGAATTGATTTGTTCAGTATATTTTTCAATGGAAGGCGGATTAAAGTCAATTCCGGAAATTCCGGCAATCAATAAAGCAATAACCGCTACAGCACCGGCGATTCCTTTTGTCTTTCCGTCGGCTTCTTTATTAGTGAAAATAAGAATAACCAAAGGAAGAAAGGCAATAACCGAAATAATAACTCCCAATTGATTTTGAATAAAAAATCGGGTTTTGTCTTTTTCGGAAGCAGGATCCAACCGATTGGCCTTTTTCCACATTAAATTTCCGGTTACGGCTAAAGCCAGAATCACAACAATACACACAATTAACCAAACTAAGGTTTCGTTTTTGATTAATTTCAATATGGCGAAAACTTCGCCAGCAATTGCAATTAACCATGCCAAGAGAGCAAATAAACGCAGTTGTTTTGCTTTTCCTTTTGCTTCATCAGTTGCTACAAATTGTTTGTTTTCTGCCATTTGAATATGTTTTTAAAATTTTAACAAATGTAAATAATTATTTTTATTTATGGATTCTTGTTTTTTTAATCTTTATAGGTTTGTTATTTAAAAAATGTATAAATTTCTATAAAACAAAAAAAACTTAACTATTTAATAATTAAGGTTTTTAACCTGCGGAGAGAAGGATTAGCTTCGCTGAGCCCAGTGTGAGGAATCTGCAATCAAAATGCTACGCACTTCGTGTTTTTGTCATTTTTCATCCTCTCACTTACAAAAGCGAGCTTTTAAACATGAGAGAATAAAAAAATGCCACAGCTTTCAACTGTAGCATTTTGTTTGCGGAGAGAGAGGGATTCGAACCCCCGGAGGTGTGACCCTCAACGGTTTTCAAGACCGCCGCATTCGACCGCTCTGCCATCTCTCCAAACAACTTTTGGTTGTTATGGCTGCAAATGTAAGCCTTTTTGTGAAATAACAAAACCTAACAAAATTATTTTTTCAATCAAATGAAATAGAGAATATCAAATTCACTTAATTCTTTTTATTATTGCCCGATTCTATCTTTTTAAGCCGGTATAAATCCTTTTTTACCCGCTTATTTTTAACTACTTTTGTGAAATCATTCTAAATAATAAAAAATTGACACTCGATATACAAAAAATTAGAAATGATTTCCCAATTCTCAATCGAAAAGTAAACGGAAATCCCTTGATTTATTTTGACAATGCTGCTTCTTCTCAAAAACCTCAATTGGTTTTGGATGCTATAACAGATTATTATCATAAATTCAATGCCAATGTCCATCGGGGTATTCATACACTGAGTCAGGAAGCTACAAGTATGATGGAAGATTCGCGTGAAAAAGTCCGTCAATTCATCCATGCAAAAAAAGCACACGAAATTATTTTTACAAGAGGAACAACAGAAGGCATTAACTTGGTAGCTTCAAGTTTAAGTCAGTTGATACAGCCCAATGACGAAATCATCATTACTGAAATTGAACACCATTCCAACATCGTTCCTTGGCAATTATTATGCGAAAAAACCGGAGCAAAATTAAAGTACATTCCGCTCAATGAAAACGGAAGTTTGGCGATCGAAAAACTTGATGATTTAATTACAGAAAACACAAAATTAATTACAGTTAATCAAGTTTCCAATGCATTAGGTATTATAAATCCAATTGAACTCATTATTCAAAAAGCACGGAAAATCGGAGCTTGGGTTTTAATTGATGCAGCTCAATCCGCTCCGCACAAAGCCATTGATGTTCAAAAAATGGATTGTGATTTCTTGGTTTTTTCCGGTCATAAAATGTATGCTCCAACCGGAGTGGGAATTTTGTACGGAAAAGAAGAAATTTTAGAAAAACTACCGCCTTATCACGGGGGCGGCGAAATGATTAAAGAAGTTTGGATGGAACATTCTACTTATTCCGGGCTTCCGTTTAAATTTGAAGCCGGAACGCCTAATATAGAAGCCAATATTGTTTTGGGAACTGCGATTGATTATATTCAATCAATTGGAATTGAAAACATTCATCAGCATGAAGATGAATTATTAAAATACACTACCGAAAAACTTACTGAATTAGATGAAGTTATCATTTACGGAAAAGAAGTACCTCGTTCGGGAGCTGTTTCTTTCAATTTAAAATTTCCACATGTGCATCCATCGGATGTTGGAATGATTTTAGACAAAAAAGGAATTGCCGTTCGTACCGGACATCATTGTACTCAACCGATTATGCGTCATTTTGGTATCAAAGGAACGGTTCGGGCTTCATTCGCCGTATTTAACACAAAAGAAGAGGTTGACAAATTAATTGAAGGAGTAAAATTAGCCATTCGGATGTTGGCTTAAAATCATCCAAAAAATTTATATTTGTTAACTAAATAATTTAGCCGAATTTTAGATAATCCTTTAAGGAAAATGGCACAGAACTTGAATAAATTGGTCAAATTTTAAAAAATAATAATTATGCGTTTCATTATACTAACTGTTTTTATTAGTTTGCTCGGACTAAGCCAAACTCAGGCACAAAACCGTGTAAGTCCTTTAGATTCTGTCAAATTAAGCAAAGAAAGCTTAGAAGTTGAAATCATTTACAGTCGTCCGTTTTTAAAAGGAAGAGAATTTGGAAAAGACATTGTTCCCTTTGGTAAATTGTGGCGAACCGGAGCCAATGAAGCCACCATATTTTATGCTAATTCCGATGTTTTGATTGAAGGAAATCAATTAAGTGCAGGAAAATACAGTTTGTACACCATTCCGGGAGAAAAAGAAACCGTTGTTATTTTTAATAAAGATTGGAACCAATGGGGAACCGTTTACAATGAGGCACAAGATGCACTTCGTGTAACCGTTCCTACTTACGAAGCAAGTAGTTTAACCGAACAATTTACAATTGATATTGAAGAAAATAGTGGCGATGCTTGTTTAACTTGGGGAAAAGTATTATTTCATTTCAACATTAAAAAAGCAACAGAAAACACTCAAGAAACAGCTGATTTATAGTGTTAAGTTAATTGTACAATGTTTAAAATCAAATTCCAAAAACATTTTTATACATTATACAACTTTACAGTTTACATAACAATAGCTATTTTTTTAAGCCAAGCTCAGAATATACAATAGAGTTTTGTCTAAACTTTTAAAAATTATTACCTTTGGTAACTTTCATAAAAATCAAGTAAAATAATGATACAAAACGAATTAAAAAATTTAGGACTTAAAGAAATAAACGAAGGAACCAGCACAGGAAGCAATTGGTTTTCAAATGGTGAAATCATTGAATCCTACTCCCCTGTCGATGGAAAATTAATCGGAAAAGTAAAAGCAACAACTCGTGAAGATTACGAGAAAGTAATTGCAGCTGCTCAAGATGCTTTTAAAGTTTGGAGAACTACTCCTGCTCCTATTCGCGGTGAAATCGTTCGTCAATTTGGATTAAAATTGAGAGAGTACAAAGCGGATTTAGGAAAATTAGTTTCCTATGAAATGGGAAAATCCTATCAGGAAGGTTTAGGTGAAGTTCAGGAAATGATTGACATTTGTGACTTTGCGGTTGGTCAATCCCGCCAATTATATGGATTTACCATGCATTCAGAACGTCCGGGACACAGAATGTACGACCAGTATCATCCGTTGGGAATCGTTGGTGTTATTTCAGCATTTAACTTTCCGGTAGCCGTTTGGTCATGGAATGCTGCTTTGGCTTGGGTTTGCGGTGATGTGGTAATTTGGAAAGGAAGCGAGAAAACCCCTTTATGTAGTGTAGCTTGCCAAAATATTATTCAGGAAGTTTTAAAAGAAAATAATCTTCCGGAAGGAATTTCAAATATTGTAACAGGAGATTACAAAGTAGGAGAATTTTTAACTCAGGATACAAGACTTCCTTTAATTTCTGCCACCGGTTCTACCCGTATGGGGAAAATTGTAGCACAGGATGTTGCAGCTCGTTTAGGACGTTCTTTACTCGAATTAGGTGGAAACAATGCCATCATCGTTACACCGGATGCTGATGTGAAAATGACGGTTATCGGTGCAGTTTTCGGTGCAGTAGGAACAGCCGGACAAAGATGTACTTCAACTCGTCGATTGATTATTCATGAATCCATTTACGATAAAGTGAAAAATGCAATTGTATCAGCTTATGGTCAATTAAAAATCGGAGATCCTTTGGATCAAAATAATCATGTAGGACCTTTGATTGACAAGGCTGCTGTTGCTATGTATCAAAATGCTTTAAATAAAATTGAAGAAGAAGGCGGTAAATTCCTTGTAGAAGGTGGAATTCTGGAAGGAAACGGTTATGAAAGCGGTTGTTATGTAAAACCGGCAATTGCAGAAGTAGAAAATCATTATGAAATCGTTCAGCATGAAACTTTTGCTCCAATTTTATATTTGATTAAATATTCAGGAGAAGTTGAAAATGCAATTGAGCTTCAAAATGGTGTAATGCAAGGTTTATCTTCTGCGATTATGACTAATAACTTACGTGAAGCTGAAAAATTCTTATCAGTCGCCGGTTCTGACTGCGGAATTGCCAATGTGAACATTGGAACATCCGGAGCTGAAATTGGAGGTTCTTTCGGAGGAGAAAAAGAAACGGGAGGCGGACGCGAATCCGGTTCTGACGCTTGGAAAGTTTATATGAGAAGACAGACAAACACTATAAATTACACAACCAATCTACCTTTAGCACAAGGAGTTAAGTTTGATTTATAAGTTAATTTATAACAATAGTAAAAACCTCATAAGTCGATGATTTATGAGGTTTTTTTTAAGGTGTTCTGAATTCAAAAAAATATTCATGCTTCAATTCCGGATTGGATTCAAAAATTGTTAAAGGATGATTTGAATCCTCATGATATTCATAAACAACTGAACTTCTGTTTGATGAAATGGGTTGGAATTTTTCTATTCTTCCTTTCTCATCATAAATGAAAAAACACTTGTCTCTGTCATTGTCAAAATAAGCTTCCAACGGCTGATTGTTTTCATTGACCAACACATCTATGGTCTGATATTTATTTGTTTTTACACCAATCAGCCTTCCTTTTTCATCATACAAAACACACAGATATTCTGTACAATACGAATGATTGTCCAAAAACCGAACATAGGTTTTGTTTTCATATTTTGGTTCTCCAACCAATTCAATTTCCTGAGAATACCGATACAAATCATTAAAAACCGTAATTTCCCGGATCACCGACAGTTCCAAATATTGATTACTCAAGGCATCTCTGTATTCATACATTTTTATTTTTTCTTTATTTCCATTTGAGCCTTTATTTGAAAACAACCTCAATTTTGTTTCATCTTTTGGATTGTAAATTGCAGTTAATTCATTGTTTTTGTCATAAAAATACGCTTCAGAAAAAAGAGTTTCTTCTCTTTCATTTTTTATTATTATGCTGTCTAATTTCTTGAAATCATTGAAGTAGAAATATTTTGTATTCATCAATTCATTTGAAGAAGATTGATTTCTATAGGTTTCAATTTTCATCATTTTCAGTTCAGAATTTGGATTTAAAATTCCCAAAAGTTCCAATTCTTTTGGTGCAGAACTAAATTTGCTTAAATCAAAATTATTGTCATTGTTCAGTTTCTCAATATTTTCCTGAGTTGGAATTTTTAATTCTTTAGCAAACACTTTTTTGAATTCGGGATAAACTTTCAGCAATTCTTTGGTTTCCATTTCATTCAAAACAATCCTGAAACTCTTTCCGTCAAACATTTTTGATGAATTTGAATATTTCGGAAATTCTATTCTCAATCCGTTAAAATAAGGAAATACAATTGCTTCCGAAAAGTCGATTTTGGTCAAAAAATCAGAATCATCTTTTGGGTCAAATATCAGATTCTGAATTCGTTCCACTTCATTCGGAA
>JAVFAE010000012.1:0-18749 GCA_034002605.1 Weeksellaceae bacterium
TGGGTTGGAATGCCTATTTAGAAAGTATAAATGACGACATATAAAAGATTTAAATTTTCTCATCCCGAAAAATGAATTTAGGAAAACTTATTTTTCAATTTGTGATTTGAAAATGTATTTGATTATTTTGTAAAAGATTACTTTAAAACCTAACCAATGAAAAAGTTCAGCTTATTTTTAATTATTTCTTTTATAGCAATTTCTGTTTCGGCACAAAAACTTTGGTTGTCCGGCTATTATTCTCAGTCAACACTTGAATATTTAGAAAACGCAAAATCCGTTAAAACGCCCGCAGTATGGATGGGTGGAGTTCCTAAAAACGATGCTAATGTTGTGGTTTATGGAGAATTCCAAACCGACAGCAAAGGAAAAAGCTATTTTTTTATAGAAAAATCGCATGAAAGCGTCGCACTTAAATCCGGCCCATTTGAAAGAATAACCTATAATTGTCCGATTGGCTCAGAAGAGGGTAAAATCATGACATCCGGCAAAGGAGAAGAATATGTCAGTTTTATCCCTTTAGGAGAAAAAGGAAATATTTCAGTAACGCGTGCCGCATGGGGAATAAAGACCTGCAATGGAAATACGTATAATGTCTATTATATTTTTGACGGAAAAATCACAAAAGAGGGAGTTCAGCAGGAAAAAAAGAAAACAACAAATTCACCGATTGATAAATCATTGGATAGAGTTCAGGATGAGCTCAAAAAAAAATCAGAAAATAAAAGTACCGGCTCAATAAATAATACAGGTTCTTCTGTTTCAAAAAAAGAAGCGGAAGAAGCATTGGCTTATCACAATAAAGCACGAAGAGATGTGGGGGTTGGCGCACTTTCATGGTCAGTAGAACTTAGTCAGTATGCACAAGAATGGGCTGATTATCTTGCCCGTAATAATTGTACTTTTGAACACCGTTCCACTTTAGGGAAAAACAACAAAAATTATGGAGAAAATCTTTTCTGGGGAAATGGTACTGTTTATACTTCTTTAGATGCCTCTAAGAGTTGGTACAATGAAATTAAAGATTTCAAAAATGTACCTTTGAACTCTTCAAATTGGAGGATTGCAGGGCATTATACTCAAATGGTTTGGAAAGACACAAAAGAAGTGGGGATGGGAGTTGCACGATGTTCCAACGGAAGTTATATCATTGTTGCTAATTACAATCCACCAGGAAATTATTTGGGACAAAAAGCATATTGATTTTACGAAAATAGTGGGTTTTATTACCCAATAGAAGAATTATTCAGCTATTTTTTTCTGAAAAATCACTTTTATCAGAAGAGCTTCCACATTTTCCACAACCACTACTACAAGAACTTTTCGATCCCATAGAATCCTTTACTAATTTTACAACATAGACAAGGGCGATTAAAAAAACGACAGCTATAAAAATATATTGAATGGTGGTTTGCATGTTGCAAACTTACAAATTATAAAGAAACAGATTGAATAGTTATTCTTAATTTTTTTCCAAAGCCTGTTGTAAATCAGCCAATAAATCGTCTATATCTTCAACGCCCACACTCAAGCGGATTAAATCATCTGAAATTCCTTTTTCTATCCGGATTTCAGCCGGAATAGAAGCGTGCGTCATGGAAGCCGGATGATTGGCTAAAGACTCGATTCCACCTAAGCTTTCGGCAAGAGTAAAAATTTTCAGGCTTTCTAAAAATTTAACTGCATCTGATTTTTCTCCTGATTTAAAGTTAAAAGAAACCATTCCACCGAAGCCTCGCATTTGCCTTTTGGCCGTTTCATAACCGGGATGACTTACTAATCCGGGATAAAAAACTTGTTTGATTTTTGGGTGTTGATTTAGAAATTCGGCTACTTTTTCTCCATTTTCGCAATGTCTTTGCATTCGTAAATGAAGCGTTTTAATTCCTCTTAAAACCAAATAAGAATCCTGAGGGCCTAAAATTCCACCACCTGCAAATAGTTGAAAATGAATTTCTTCTGCTAATTTTTCGTTTTTAACAATTAAAGCACCCGCCACAACATCGGAATGACCGTTTAAATATTTGGTAGCGGAGTGCATAACAATGTCTGCTCCTAAATCCAAAGGATTTTGCAAATACGGCGAAGCAAAAGTATTGTCCACGGCAACCTTAATGTTTTTTTCTTTTGCCAAATCACAAACCTTTTGAATATCAACGATTTTCATTAAAGGATTGGTTGGAGTTTCAACCCAAATTAACTTGGTTTTATCTGAAATTTTTTCATTTATAGCAGTTAAATCGCTTAAATCCACAAAATGGAATTTCAATCCATATTTTTCATAAATTCGGGTAAACATTCGATAAGAACCTCCATACAAATCGTCCATTGCAATGATTTCATCGCCCGGATGGAGTAATTTCATTACCGCATCCGTTGCAGCTAATCCGGAGCTGAAAGCAAATCCATGCGTTCCGTTTTCAATACTCGCCAAAGCATTTTCCAATGCCGTTCTCGTAGGATTTGCCGCACGAGAATATTCGTAACCTTTGTGTACGCCCGGGCTGCTTTGTGCAAAAGTGGAAGTTTGGAATATAGGTACCATTACAGCTCCTGTAGAAGCCTCAACTTCTTGATTGCCATGTATAGTTTTTGTGTTGAATTTCATGATTTATGAATTTTCCGGATGAATTATTCATTAATATATAATATTTTTTCTTCAATGGGTTTGCGGTTTCCTTCTATTAATTCCTGTGATATTTTTCCCATGTAAAAGATACCGATACAATTTTCATTTTCTTCTAAATCAACAAATTTGTTAATTTTTGAAATCATAGAGGGAGAAGACCAATAGGAACCTATTTTCAATGAAGTACACATGAGCCACATATTCTGAACAGCCGCCGAAACGGCAGCTAATTCTTCCCATTCAGGAAGTAATCCGGATTTTTTCATGCAAATCAGTATGATTTTGTCCGAAAGCAGAGATTTATCGACTAAACCTTTGGCTTTTCGTTCACTTTGTAATTCGGGTTTCGTATTTTCTTTATATTGTGTCAACATAAAATCAGCAAAACGTTTTTTCGCATTGCCTTGAATTACTTTAAAACGCCACGGTTCTGTTCGTTTATGATTGGGTGCCCAGTTAGCACTTTCTAAGATTAAATCAAGTTCTGATTGGGTGATTTCCTCATTAGAATATTGAACAGGCGTAACCGTTCTTCGCTTTTTAATGATGGATAATAAGTCAGTTGCATTCATTTTATTCGAATAAAAAATAATTGGAGGTAAAGTTAGCCAAACTTTTGGTAAAACAAATTACTTAATTTTTAATTCAAACGGCATTCTGACTTGTACACCATTGAATTCTTTCATTGATTTGAGTTGTAAATAAACTTGATAATTGGCTTCGCCCAATTCTTGTTTTAGGAAAGTTTCTGTTTTTGTGGACTGGAAACTTTCAAAAAACTCTTCCCAACCGCCTTTTCGGATAGGATAATTCAATAAAGAGTATTTTTCTAATCCTACTTTTTCAGCTGCAAACTGAATAGCATCTTCCAAAGATCCAAAATCATCAATTAATCCTAATTTTAATGCTTCTACTCCTGACCAAACACGACCGCCACCAACGGCATCAACTTCTTCATAAGTCATATTTCGACCATTCATAACATGATGAACAAACACGGAATAAACTCCTTCGGTCATATTTGTCATGGTTTGTAGTCCGGTTTCACTTAATGGTTGAAAAAGAGAATGTAAGAAATTCGCATTTTCATTTGTGTTCACATAATCGGTGGTTAATCCCACATTATTAATCATGGTTTTGAAATTAGGAATCATTCCTAAAACACCGATAGAACCTGTGATAGTATTAGGATTGGCAAAAATAGCATCGGCTTCCATAGCAATATAATAACCACCGGAAGCGGCAACATCTCCAAATGAAACGATAATGGGTTTTTTCTTGTGAAGCTGTTTCAGTTCATATAAAATTTCTTCAGCTGCATCAGCACTTCCGCCGGGAGAGTTTATTCGTAAAACAACGGCTTTTATATCATCATCTTTTGCTAATTCCCGAATGGTGTTTTTATATACTTCGGATTGAATACCCGAAAAACCTTCTCCTTGTGTAATGGTTCCGGAAGCATATAATACTGCAATTTTATCTTTTCCTGATTCCATTTCTAAAGTTTTGGCATAGTCACTTAAAGAAACGGTATGTTTAGTTAGGGTTTCGTGTAAATCATCGTCCGGGGACAAATTTAACCGCTGCGCAATAGCGCGATCATACTCTGCTTCATGGGCGATTTTATCGACTAATTTATACCGAAGTGCAAAATCGGGATTGAAGCTGTAAAGACTGTCCACATAAGAGTTTAGTAATTCAGGAGATAAATTCCTTGCTTTTGCGATTTCAGTTGAAGTTTCAGTCCAAATATCATTTAATAATAAACCGAGCTGTTCCCGGTTTTCTTCGGATAAATCATCTCTTAAATAGGGTTCTACAGCGGATTTATAAGCACCATGACGAATGACCTGAAAGTCGATTCCGTATTTGTCGCCCATATTTTTAAAGAACATGACTTCTGCACTTAAACCTTGTAAAAAAACCATTCCCAAAGGATTTTGGAAAATAGAATCAGCTGTAGAATTTAATATATAAGCCGATTGATTGGTGTTGTGAGAATAGGCATAAATGAATTTTCCACTCTTTTTAAAATCAAGTAAAGCATCTCGGACATCAGTTAATTGTGAAAAACCACCGGAGAAAGATTGGATTTTCAAGCTGATTCCTTCAATTTTATCATCTTCTTTTGCTTTTTCTATACTTCGGATAATATCTCTGAAATAAACTTCTTCTTCTGTAGAGCTTGCAAATAGATTAAACTCATCATCCATTGAACTTTCTTTGATAGGATTTTCAAAAGTTAATTCTAAAACCGATGTGTTTTTAATTTTAGAACTTTGAAAGAAAGTTCCGATAGCTGAAAACATGATAAAAACGAATAAGAAACCAAAAATCAGAGTAAAAGTCAATAAGTTTCCAATGATTACAGCTAAAATATTTCCAAAAAATCGTTTCATTTTACAAATTATTAAATTAATATTGCTCGATATGTCGAAACATTCTTGTGTTTTGTTACTTGGAACAAATTTAGGTGACAGAAAAAAAAACTTAAATATTGCGCTATCTCTTATAGAGATAGAGATAGGCATAATTCAAGATAAATCAAAAATTCTCGAAACTAAGGCAGAAGATTTTGAATCAGATCATCTGTTTCTCAATCAAACCTTAACTATTGGCACACCATTATCACCTATAGAAATTTTAAACCGAATTAAAAAGATAGAAAATCAAATGGGCAGAGTTTATTTAACTGATGGAGAACGTTATCAAAATCGGATTATAGATATTGATATACTGAAAATCAACAATATAAATTTTCAATCTGCTCGTTTATTAATTCCTCATCCTCAAATAAAAAGTAGAAAATTCGTAAAAAAATTATTAGGATTGAGTGTATAATAGATAAAATGTGTACTTTTGCCAAAGTTTATTTTAGTAAGAAACACTTAATAACTCAACCAAACTATAAATCCATGAAAGAAAAATTACAATTTCTGTTGGTTTTGCTTTTTGTAGGAGCATCATTTGTCAACGCTCAAGAAGAAAATAATTCAGGGTACAAGTATTACCAACCACAACCAACAAAAAAATTCACGTACAAAGAAACAGAGTTTAATCATTGGTATATTTCTGCTTTTGCTGGTGGAAACGTACTTCAAAATTCAGATTTAGTGAGTTGGGGTTCTGGTTTTGGCTTTAATCCGGGTTATGATTTTCAATTTCAAGTTACACGTGAAATTACACACGCTTTTGGGCTTGGGATTATGGCACAAATAGGTAAAACCGAACAGTACGCAAAAGCACCACATCATTGGGTGTGGAATAAATTTGAAGGAAAAACCAAATACCACGGAATAAGCCTTATGGGGGATTTAAACTTAAGTATGCTTTTCCGTCGGATAGATAATAATTCCCCATTTAGATGGGCGGCTCACCTTTATGGTGGAGTAGGGTTCATCGGTTACACAGCCGAAAGACGGGGAATTGAAACTGAAACGCCTTGGGAAACTACTTATAAAGTAAGATTAAACGATAAATCATTTTTTGCACAAGTAGGAGCAGGGCTTCGATATAAATTAAACCAACGGTTTGATTTGGAACTTCGAGCTATGTATGTTATGACGGGTGATGAAGAGTTTGATGCATCCGGAGATCCATTTCCGGGAACTTTTACTTTGGCCGATGTGGAAGAAGGACGTGATGATAATATGATTACCTTATCTTTGGGACTTCACTATAAAATTGGAAAACACAAAGAATCTTTACAATGGTATGATCCTTTGAAAACGATTAACCAACTTTCTGATAAAATAGACGTGGAAAATCTTCCATGTGCAGATGATGATAATGACGGTGTTTGCAACTTGTACGACAAATGTCCAGATACTCCGGAAGGAATGAAAGTTGACGGTTCCGGATGTCCATTGGATTCAGACGGAGACGGTGTGCCGGATTCCATTGACGAATGCCCTACTATTCCTGGACCTCCAACCAATAACGGTTGTCCTAAACCAATTGTGGAAGTAAGCATCGGTGCTATTGCATCTAATTTATCAGATGTGATTCAAGGAATTGAATTTGACTATAATAAAGATGTAATTCGTACGGTATCCTATCCGAAATTAGAACAAGCTTATTACATTTTAGAAGCACATCCGGATTATAAATTCTATGTAGAAGGACATACTGACGCAGCGGGAAGTGTGGACTACAACCAAGATTTATCAGAAAGAAGAGCAGCTTCTGTAGTTCGTTACTTAGTAAATAAAGGAATTCCAAGCAGCCAATTAGTGCCAAGAGGAAAAGGAAAATCAGAATTAAAACACCCTGAGTGTGACCCTGTAACTAACTGTGCACCTTGGAAAAACTTAGAAAACCGACGAGTAATCTTTATTCCGATGAATGAGATTGACAATCTTGAAGTAATAAAATAAAGAATTCAAATAACAAAAAAAGCCGTTCATCGAACGGCTTTTTTTATGCTTTATAGTTTACTAATTCTCACCAAATACAACCATAGGATGAGAATTGACAGGATTTTTAAAGATATGACAAGGGAAATCAAAAGCTGCCGAAATAAATTCGGTTCTGAAAATCTTACGAGTTTCGCCGTGAGCAATTACTTTTCCTTTTTTCAATAAAACCATCTTATCGGCAAATTCAGCGGCTAAACTTAAATCATGTAAAACCAAAACAGCAGAATTTCCTTTTTTAACAAATTTTCGGATTAATTCAAGAATACGACGTTGGTGTTTGACATCTAAATTATTTAAAGGTTCATCTAAAAACATTAACTTTTCAGATGAGTTATTTTGCAATTGCGACAATACACGGGCTAAATGAACCCGTTGCTTTTCACCACCTGACAAGGAGTTGTAAGCTCGGTTTTTCAACGAATAAATATCCGTCATTTTCATGGTAGAATCAACAATTTCAATATCTTCCGATTTGGGTTGTGCATCAAAATAAGGGTATCTTCCCATTAAAACAATTTCATTCACCGACAAACCAATGTCAGAATTAAATTCTTGTGAAAATTTAGCTTTGTAATGCGCTAATTCCTGACTGTTCCACTGATTAAAACTTTTTCCTTTAAAATAAATCTCACCTTCTGCCGTCTCTTGTTCATTAGCAAGAACACTTAATAAACTTGATTTTCCGGCTCCATTTGGTCCGATGATAATTAAAATTTCACCTTTTTCTACTTCAATATTGACTTTATCAAGGATTTTGAAATTTCGTTTTTGTAAGGATATATTTTTTCCTGTAAGCATACTTAAAGAGATTTTTTATAACGAATAAGAATAGCAATAAAAACCGGTGCACCTATGAAAGCGGTAACAACTCCAATCGGCATTTCAGAAGGAGCAACAATCGTTCGGCTAAAAGTGTCGGCACATAATAATAAAATGCCACCCGCAATAGCAGATAAGGGCAAGATGAGATGATAATTTGACCGGAAAATTAATCGTAAAATATAGGGAATTATCAATCCGACAAATCCAATGGTTCCGGCGAATGCAACGCAAGTTCCTACCATTAAAGCAGTCAGAATAACAATTTGTTTTTTGACTTTTTCGACCGGAATTCCGAGATGTGCAGCATCTTGTTCGCCGAGCATCATAGCATTTAGTGCTTTTCCTTTGTTGATTAAAAAGAAATAAGAAAATCCGATAACAACCGTCAGAATTGCATTTTTAATCCAGGTAGCTCCTCCTAAACTCCCTAAAGTCCAGAAGGTTAAATTCCTTAGCTCTTCCTCATCAGTTAAATAAATTAAAAAACCGGTAATAGCACCTGCCATTGCTGAAATGGCGACGCCTGCCAATAGCATGATAACCACATTGGTCTTACGTTGATTAGTGGACATTCGATAAACAAAAGTCATGGTTAAAATAGCTCCGATGAAAGCCATTAGACTGATGATGATTTCATGAAATATTTCAGGTGTAAATTGTCGGATGAAGCTTCCGAGTACAATGGCAATTGCAGCAAATAAGGAAGCTCCGGAAGTAACGCCAATTAAACTTGGTGTTGCCAGAGGATTCTTGAACATTCCTTGCATTGCAGCTCCTGAAACAGCTAATGCACTGCCAATGAGTATCGCCATAATGACTCTTGGTAATCGAATCTCTGAAAAAACATACCAATCTCCTGAGTCTATCGAATCCAAGTCCAAAATCCCAGCTTTGAGTAAAGCTGTAAACGATTCATCTTCAAATTTATAAACTCCCATAGTTAAAGAAAAAAGGGCAAAAAACAGAAGAATGATTAAACCTCCGATTATGTAAATCCCCAGCTTATTTTGCATAAGGTTTTAGAAACTGATTCAGTTGATAAGCGGCTTCACCGATTCGAGGTCCCATGCTTGATAATAAAGAACTGTCCATAGTAATAATTGCTTTATTTTTAAAAGCATTGGTTTCTTTCATTCCCGGAATTTGAAATAAACCATCACTTCCACCAAGGCTGTTAATTCCGGAATCAAACATTAAAATGACATCCGGATTACTTTTTACCAAACCTTCGGGTGTAAGGGGTTTCATTTCTTCAAACTCATTGGCGGCATTTTCTCCACCGGCCAATTCGATTATTTCTGCCATGGGCGTTCCTTTTCCTGCTACCTGCATTAAGCCGGTTCCTCTTGCATACACAAATAAAACTTTGGGTTTAGTTTCAAAGTTTTCTATTTTGGATAAATCCGAATTGATTTCATCAATAAGACGTTGGTAATCCTTGTCTTTTGTATAAGCTGAAACTTCTTTCATTATTTTTTTGGCATCGTTCAAGTTATTGCTTTTATCAAAAACAATAACTTTTATTCCAGCTTTTTCAAGTATTTTCACTTTTTCTGTTTCCAAATCTTCGTTACTTGCAAAAACAAGGTCAGGTTTTACGGAAAATAAAGCTTCTGCACTAACCGTCCAGGGTGGACCAAAGTTTTGTACAGAATCTTTGACCCATTGCGGATAGACACTGGTGGCATCACGTCCGACCAATTTGCCGTTTATTCCTAATTCAGTCAAAATTTCAGTAACAGTAGCATTTAAAGAAACAATTCTTTGTTCTTGTTCGGTTTTTTCTTGGCTTAAAGTAGTATTTCCATCCTTACAATTGAATAGAAATACGGATAAAAGCAGAATGAAACCGGTTAAATTCAGTTTTTTCATCAATTATTTGCTTTTAAAAATGTGAAATCACAGAATGAAAAACACTCTGTGATTTCACTAAATTATTTTTTGTTATCAGGCAACGAAACCTTCTACGTGTTTTGATAGTAATTCACGAATTGCTCTTTGTGCAGCAACTTCATCGAAATTCTCTCCGGTGAATTTTTCTGCTAATTTGAACTGTTCGGTGTATAATTTTTCGTCTTCTGTTATTTTAATTGCCTTGTTTGCTGCAATAAAATCCATCCAAATAGTTTGAACTAACATCCAGAAGTTTTTTCTTTGCTGCCACCATCCTTCGGCATAAGAAGAATCATAATCTTGAGTGGTAAAGGTTTCAAGTCCTTTTTCTAAACAGATTAATTCTTCTGAACTTTCTGTTCGTAAGATTTTTTGGTTGTCTTGTTCAATAATCCAATCGCCATTTTCAAAGATTTCAATATGAGAAAACCTTCTTAGAATATTGTAATCGTTTCTTGTTGTAATTTCACGACGCGGTAAAGCGGCATCGGCTTCACTTTCCCAAAAGTGACGACCATCCACGTGTATCCAAGTTCCGTATCCTTCATATCTTGGACAATCATCGACCTGATATACTTTTTGTGTCCAGGTTCCTCTTGCTTTTTCTTCGCTGATTTGAATTTTTTTCCATTCGTGGTCTTTTACTAAACTTAAAAACTCACGGTTTTCATAAATCCAATCTTGTCGCCAGTGTTTGATGACTACATTTTCAGCAACATACAAAAGATGAAGCAATGAAATTTTATTTTCAGAATCTTCAAGTAATAAAACGACTTCTTTTGCTTCAGAAAAATAACGCTCCGGGTATTGGTAATCTTCACTTGTGGCAAAAGTATCCACAAACTTAAAACTTACTTTATAGTTTCCCGCCAAAGAGCGGATTAACTTTCTTTCCAATTCTTTTTTTCTGACATTCACAATATCATCAACGAGTATTTCCATAATTCAATTATTTATAATTATTTTAAAAATTTGCTTCTAATCTGTAAGTGGAATGACAATTCACGCAGCGATTGGTCAATTCTACTAATTGTTTTTGTGCTGTTTCGGGGTTAAAATTTATTCGGGCAGAATCTGCCATGGTATCAAATAATTGGTGAGTAGGTTGTCCCATTTGCATAAAGCTTTTTGGCATGGATTGAACCAATTCTTTTGGTGCTTTTACGGAAGTTCCGCTTCTTTTTGCTGCTTCAATTATTTTTTCGGGCTCGTTGTTAGCAATTCCCTGACTAATTAAATGAAGACCTTCCACAAACTCACGCATTTCATTTAAAACGAATTCTTTGTGTTCCGGCTTTACATAAATTTCAGTTCGGGTATCCCCCTCTAATCGATAAATTTTTCTTTCTTCTTTTGGTTGTAAAAACGAATATAAATTCAGACCAATAGAAAGAATAAAAACGGGGGTTAATAGTTGCTTAACTTTCATTTATTAAATATTAAAATGTGTAATGAATTCCTATCATAAAGTTTCTTCCGATTCCCGGAATATAATTGGTAGCACTTTCTTTCGTAGCTCCTTGTTGTTGCATTTGCGGCGGAATATTAGTTGCATCTCGTACCAAATAACTTGAGGCGTAGATTTTATCACTCAAATTTCTTCCTTCTACATAAACTCCCCAATGTTTTTTTTGGAAACCGACTCTGGCATTGAATAAAGTGTAGGGATTTTGATAAAGTTCATTGTGGTGATCAATTGCCGTTTCTTTTGGCAAAGATTCCAGATTGAAATTTAAGAGAAGTCCCGTTGGGTGTTCGTATTGAATTTCACTCATTAGGTAATGTTCCGGAATTCCGGCAATTTTATTGTTTTTATAACTTCCTTCTTTGAAATAAAAATCGCTGTACGTATAAGAGAAACCAAGTTTTAAATAATCGTCTGTTTGAATAATATTCTTCAGAATATGACTTTGAATTCCTACTTCTAATCCTCTGTGAATAGTTTTTGAGTTGGAATTAATGGTTTTCCCGGTGATTCCGTTTATGTCGGTTAATGCCAATAGTTCGTTTTTTAATTCAGATGAATAAAATGAAACTTCCCAACTCAATCGGTCATTTTTTAGTTTTCCGATTGTTCCGAATTCAAAAGTTAAAGCTGTTTGTTCATCCAAATCGGCAATTTCAATATTTGTTGGACTTGAATTAGGGCTTCCTCCATTTAAATTAATGATTTCAAGGAAAGTTGGCGGTTCATAACTTTTACTTGTGTTAGCGAAAAACCGGATGTTTTCAAAAGGAGAATAAGTTAATCCGATTTTAGGATTAAATCCGGTATAATTGAATTTTTCGGTTTGAAGTGGAACTCCGTTTATTGTGGTGATTTGCCCGTTCATTCGGTTAAAAACCGGACGATTAACAGGATCGTCATCAGCTGCTTCTATTTTTCTGGAATCCCAACTCATTTGGAGAGCTGCATTGATTTTTAATTGAGGTGTAATCGAGTAAATATTATTGATGTACACCATTTGTTTGGCTGCATTTAGTTTAGTTCTTGAAAAAAGATTAGCCTTTTCCCCATTTTTATTGATGTAATATCCGGCATTTGTAGAACCAAATTGAAAGTTTGCTCCAACGATTAAATTGTTTTTTTCAGATTGATTTTCATAAACCAAATTCAAACCGCCGTCATTGCTTAAAAGACTTCGTACACCTTCTGCAATTGGGAAAACAAATTCATCATCGGTATATTGATAATAAAGTGTGCTGCGAAATGAATTATTTGAATTGATTTTATACACTGATTTATTCGCCATTCTCAATATTTGAGCTGCTCTTCGCGGTTTGTCCAAAATCACATTAGGGCCGATGTTTAGTGGTGTCATCTGACCGTTTACTTGTTTTGGGTTTTCTAAATATTGTGCTTTTGTCAAAGGACCGGCAACATCAAAAGCAAGATGGGTATAATTTACCAATAAGCGCGATTCAAAATTATCGGTAAATCGCCGTCCGATATTCATTAATGCATTGTATCGTTCGGATGAATTGTAATCTCTGAAACCATCGCTGGTATTATAAGAAACAGAAAAAAAGCCATCATTTCGTCCGCTGACAAATCCTGATGAGGCTGTGGCATTGAATGATTCAAAACTTCCGGCTTCTACCTTTATAGACAAAGGCGAGGAATTATAGCCGTTTTTGGTGATGAAATTAATTGCTCCACCTAATGTAGAGCTTCCGTATTTTAAAGCATTTGAACCTTTAAAAATCTCAACCAAGTGTGCCGCTTGTGGTTCAATTACGCCAATGATATAGGAACCATCGGTTTGGTTAATCGGAATACCATCTTGTAAAAGCATTACACCTCTTGCTTGTGGATTGCTTTGAATTCCCGAACCTCGGATGTTTAATCTTGGTTGGTCATTTCCACCAAAAAACTCTTGAATGATTACGCCCGGTTGACTGCCGATGGCATCTTTTAAAGTTTTAGACGGTTGCGTTCGCAAACTTGCCAAATCAACTAATTTAACTCCACCCGGAATTAAATCAAGTTGACGTTGTATGCTGTGTTTGGAGTTGGTAACTAAACTCGGATTATCACTGATGGTTATTCCTTCTAATTCAACCGACGAATTGTATAAAGTCAGCGTTACATAGGTTATGCGATTTTCATTTCCAGAAAAATTCACATGAATTTGTTGGTCAAAAAAATCGTCTTTTGATATTTTCAAATCGGTATTTTTAGAAGGAACATTGATTTCAAAATTCCCATTTGAGTCGGTTAGAACCGAAATTGAAGCATCTTCTAAAAGTTCGATGTTTGCTCCGTTTATTCCTTCTGCCGATTCATTAAGTACTTTTCCTTGGATTTTATAGTCAAAGTTTTGGGCGTTTAGCTGTAACAGCGGTAGTGTTAACAGACTTAAATTCAGTATATATAGTAATTTTTTCATTGTATAGTATTTATTTTTATTAAAATTATTCTCTGTTTTTTCTGAATTGACTGGGAGTTAACCCGAATTTTCGTTTAAAAGCAGTGCTGAAATGTTGAGGATTTTTATAACCTATGATTTCAGATATTTCTTTGATGTCTGTATTGGTTTCTGCCAATAATTTTTGTGCATTGTCCATTTTGGCATCACTCCAAAAACCGAAAACAGTTGTTCTGAAGAGTTCTTTAAATTCTTTTTTTAGTGTGTACTCATTTGTGCCAACGATTTGAGCCAGCTCGCTCAAGGTGTGATTTTCATATAGATGATTAAGAATGAAGTTTTTTACTTCATACATTTTTTCAACATCTTCGGGTCTCACTGATGGCAAAGGATTGCAAATGGTACATAATTCGTTTAACTGAATAGAAAGCAACTCAATTACTTTGGCTATGGTGTAAATTTGTTTGATGGATTGCTGACTTTCGGAGTGGCAAATATCTTCTACTACTTTGATTATACGATGATTCAATACGCCGTGCTCTTTTCGAAGTAATGAGAAGTTTTCCTGACTCATTTGTGTGTTGAATTGCTCAAAAATCTCTTCATTTCTCGGAAAATAAATTTTGAACATTTCGGGCGACATGCTGATGTAAAATACTTCATATTTTCCCGGTGTACACGTTATGTTTCCCGGTGAAGCAGCTGAATAAATGATGTTATGTGTCCCGGCTTTCAAGTGTAAATTTTTGATATAATTGGTATTCAGCAATGAGTCTCCCTGAAGGCTGAAAAATAAAATAACCTTAGGTTCTTTTGCCATAAACGGAATCTTTGTTTCTTCCGAAATCAGTAAACTAATCCGCATAATGTGTATGGACTCAAATTTGATTTCTTTGAGGAAACCTTTGCTTTTTGAGTCTTTAAAATCCAAATCTCTTTCGGTATATTGCTGATTGGTATTCAGTAATTTAGCTGTACCGTTATTTTCTGGTTTAGGATTTTTATATTCATTATCGTTAAGCATACTTTTCATTATAACTACGCTCCGTTTCGCGTAGGTTTTTCTACTTTGAGCGTAATCGCCTAAAATTCAGTTTGTTCCACCTTATTTTGTGCAAATATAGACTTATTTTTAATAAGTCTAAATAAAGACACAAAAATCAAAAAACGGTATAAATGAGTGATAATTAATGGAATAAAAACTCATCATTTGAAAACATGACAACAATCATTCAAGGGGAAGAGCTACAAAATAAAAAGTAGCTTGTTTTGGGATATGCGGAAATAAAAAAACAGTACAAATACGAATATCTGTACTGTTTGAAATTTTACTATTTTGTAATTAAATTACATCATTCCCGGCATTCCGCCACCCATTGGAGGCATAGCAGGTTCATCTTTTTTGATTTCTGTAACTACGGCTTCGGTTGTAATTAACATTCCGGAAACAGAAGCTGCATTTTCCAAAGCAACACGGCTTACTTTAGTTGGGTCAATAATTCCTGCTTCGTACATTTTTTCATAGGTATCATTTTTTGCATTGTATCCGAAGTCTGCTTTTCCTTCTTTTACTTTTGCTACAACCACAGAACCTTCTCCACCGGCATTAATTACAATTTGACGTAAAGGCTCTTCAACTGCTCTTCGGATGATGTTTACTCCGGTATCTTCGTCTGCATTTTCTCCTTTTACAGATTTTAATGCACTCAAAGCTCTCACGTAAGCTACTCCACCTCCGGGAACAATTCCTTCTTCTACTGCTGCACGAGTTGCGTGTAAAGCATCATCAATTCGGTCTTTTTTCTCTTTCATTTCTACTTCAGAAGCAGCACCTACATAAAGAACGGCTACTCCACCGGCTAATTTTGCTAATCTTTCCTGTAATTTTTCACGATCATAATCTGAAGTTGTAGCTTCCATTTGAGCTTTGATTTCATTTACTCGTGCTTTGATTTGTTTGTTATTTCCGGCACCGTTTACAATAGTAGTGTTGTCTTTGTCGATTTCTACTTTTTCGGCTGTTCCTAACATATAAAAAGTTGCATTTTCTAAAGAATATCCTCTTTCTTCAGAAATTACAGTTCCTCCGGTCAAAATAGCGATGTCTTCTAACATAGCTTTTCTTCTGTCTCCAAATCCGGGAGCTTTTACTGCAGCAATCTTCAAAGAACCTCTTAATCGGTTTACTACCAAAGTTGCCAAAGCTTGTCCTTCAACTTCTTCTGAAATGATTAACAGAGGTCGTCCGGATTGTGCAACCGGTTCTAAAACCGGAAGGATATCTTGCAAGTTGGTGATTTTTTTATCATACAATAAAATATACGGATTTTCTAATTCTGCCGTCATTTTATCGGGATTGGTAACAAAATAAGGAGACTGGAAACCTCTGTCAAACTGCATTCCCTCTACAACATCTACATAAGTTTCGGTTCCTTTTGCTTCTTCTACCGTAATTACCCCTTCTTTACCTACTTTAGTGAAAGCTTCTGCGATTAAACTTCCGATGGTATCGTCATTGTTAGCGGAAATAGAAGCAACTTGTTTGATTTTATCGGAACTGTCACCTACTTTTTGGGATTGTTTCTTTAGACTTTCAACGATGGCCACAACGGCTTTGTCGATTCCTCTTTTTAAATCCATTGGATTAGCACCGGCGGCAACATTTTTTAAACCTTCACGAACGATAGCTTGTGCTAAAACCGTAGCGGTTGTAGTTCCGTCACCGGCTACATCATTGGTTTTGGAAGCTACTTCCTTTACCAATTGAGCACCTAAGTTTTCAATCGGGTCTTCCAATTCAATTTCTTTTGCTACTGAAACTCCGTCTTTCGTTACATGAGGAGAGCCAAAAGATTTTTCCAATACTACGTTTCTTCCTTTTGGACCTAAGGTCACTTTTACTGCATCAGCTAATTTATCAACTCCTTTTTTTAAGGCGTCTCTTGATTCAATATTAAATTTAATGTCTTTTGCCATAATTTTTTGATTTAATTAAAATTTGGTGTTCAAAGTTTAATATGAATTCAGGTGGGAAACTTTGAACATAAAACCCTAATCCTGATAAAATTAAGTTAAATTTAAACGATTGCCAAAATATCAGATTCTTTCATGATAAGGTAGTCTTTACCTTCCCACTTTAGTTCAGTTCCTGAATATTTTCCATACAAAACAGTGTCACCCACTTTTACGGTCATAGGTTCATCTTTTTTTCCGTTTCCTGCCGCAACTACCTGACCTTGTTGAGGTTTTTCTTTTGCAGTATCCGGAATAATGATTCCTGAAGCAGTTTGCGTTTCAGCAGCAGCAGGCAAAACTAATACCCTGTCTGCTAATGGTTTAATTTTAATTTTTGACATATTTGTTTACTTTTTTAGATTATTATTTTTTTAACATCCCAAACTAACCGAAAACTATGCCAATAGGAATTAAGCTTTGATTTGACAGTTTTTGTGTCAGATTTTAAAAAGCAGTAAAAATAAAACCGTCAAAATGTCAGTGTGTTGGCTTTTAATCTCGTTCCAGAAGATTTTTATTTCGGAATTTCCTGAAAATTTGAGCCACAGTCAGCACATCTTTTTCACAATAAATTTTGATTCGTTCCAAATCGTGTTCTTTGTAATAAACATCTGCTACCTGAGAGCCGTCAATATCATCTTTCGGAGTTGGAATATCGAAAATAGCTGCCAATAAATTTAAAGATGTATAATGCTTATAATCACCGAATTTCCACAATTCCATAGTATCTAAGTGGGGAATTTCCCATGGTTTTTTTCCTTGAAGATTTAGTGCGGATGGCAAAACAATTCCATTGATTAACATTCGTCTTGCCAAATAGGGAAAGTCAAATTCTTTTCCGTTGTGCGCACATAAATAGGTGTCTTTTTTAGAGAAAGATTTGGTCAATAATTGAGCAAATTCCTCTAAAATTAATTTTTCATCATCCCCATAAAAGCTTTTTATTTTAAGGGTTTCTTCAGTGGTAATATAACCACAGGAAATACAGATGATTTTCCCGAATTCCGCCATGATTCCGGCTCGTTTTCCATAAAAATCTTCAGCTGTTTCGTTTTCAGTTAATTGTTTTTCTACTTTTTTCGTCCATAAATTTTGCATATTTTCGGGTAATTCTGCCCAATTTTCCACCATAGGAACGGTTTCTATGTCTAAAAACAATATTTTAGTTTGAGGGATTGATTGTATCATTTTGAATTGATTTTAGGTTGTTTTCGGTTAATAATTTCATTATTTCATCTACAAAATAATAAGTGTCGTTATCTAAAAATCCTTTCCCTAATTCTCGGTCGTCTTTTAAATGTCCTAATCGAACAATGATTACGTTTTCAGAAGGAATGACGATAATTCGCTGTCCTAAATGTCCCATTAAGCCATAAAAATTAGGTTGATGCTCATAGTCAGTCCAGATGGAATAGCCATAACGAGCGTGTTCTCCTTCATTGAAAGCATTGTAATTGGGTGTAATTATTTTTTGAACAAAAGCTGAATCTAAAATTTGTTTTCCGTTCCAATTTCCATTTTGCAATAAAAGTTGACCGAATTTCGCAAAATCCCGAACATTAGAATTCAAACAACAATAAGCTTTTTCCATTCCGTCTCGTCGATCTTTTGACCAATAAGCGTCTTTTTCCATGCCCATAGGTTGCCAGAATTCTTCTTGTAAATATTGTGAAACGCTGATTCCAACAGCTCTTTGTAAAATAATTGCTAAAAGTTGAGTGTTTCCGGAAAGATAATCAAAATGCCCTCCCGGTTCTTTTATAAATTTTCGTTTCAGCATCTGCTTTTCAATATTATTTCCATAATAGGCTTTAGCAGTTGGATTTAAAGGAAAATAATAATCTTCTTCCCAATCATAACCTGATGTCATGGCAGATAAATCACCGATTGTACATTTTTTTCCAAATTCATCGTCTTTAAATTCTGGTAAAAAATCAGTAATCGGTTGATCCAAAGACTGGATGTATCCTTGTTCAATAGCTTTTCCTAAAAGGAAGGTTATAACTGATTTTGACATTGAAAAAGAATTGGTTAAACTTTCATCCGAATAATCGTCCCAATAATATTCCCAAAGTGACTTTCCATCTTTTACTACAAAAAAAC
>JAVFAE010000013.1:0-18332 GCA_034002605.1 Weeksellaceae bacterium
CTTGAATGGAATTATATTCTTCAACCGCTACTTTTACAAAAGGCCAAACATCTCGAACTCTTTTTCGTAACCACAAATAATACTTTTTTTCCATATCGGTATTCAGCCGAAGAAAAATAATATTGGCATTATCTAATTTAACCGTATCCCAAACTATTTCACCCCCAGTTCGTATAGAATCCAACTCAAGCCGTTCCAAATAATTTTCGGTTTTACTGTCTTCCTGACTCAAAAGGAAAGTAAATGAAAAGAAGAAAAATATGAAGAGAATTTTCCAATCCATACGCTCTCATTAGCAAATATTATTCCTAATTTAACAAAATTTAAACATTAAATTCTTCCTTACAGTTTTTCAGTTTAATTAATTTCATTTAATTTTATTGAAAATCAATTTTAATTCATTGAATCTCATGTTTTATAATTCTATTTTCCTCAGAAAAATAACTATTTTCTTTATATTTTGTTCTACTTTTTTAGAAGTAATAGCGCAAAGTCCGTCTTCTGATTTTTTACTTAATACCGATTACATTCCAAAATATTATCGTTTAGAAATGAATTTAAATCCTAATCAAAGTAATTTTTCCGGAAAAACAACAATGCACTTTCAAACAACTTCTGTATTGAATCAAATTCAAATTCATGCTCAACCTAATTTAACCATAGAATCCATTACTTATCATTCACAAAACATAGACGATTACAGTCATGATGGCAATATTCTCAACTTTAATCTTCCGGTGCTTTTGCCGGCAAATAAGTTGGATTCGGTTTCAATTTCTTTTTCGGGAAATGCATCAACTTCTAATGGATTGACTTTAGGTACTCATGCTGAAGTTCCGGTTATTGAAACACTTGCCGAACCTTGGCATGCTTCCAGTTGGTGGGTTTGCAAAGATGATTTATTGGAAAAAGTAGAAGAAATTGATGTGTATATTCAACATCCGACTGAATTTAAAGCAGCTTCCAATGGCTCTTTGCAATCTGTAACGGATTTAGGAAATGGAAATTCACTTACATTTTGGAAGCATAATTATCCGATTCCGGCTTATTTAATAGGAATTGCCGTAACAAATTATGTAGAATACAATACAAGTGTAAATGTAGGTGGAATTGAAATGCCGATTATCAATTATATGTATCCGGAAACACTTTCTGATTGGACGGATGCTTTGGACGAAGTTTCAACTTATATTGAATTTTTCAGTGAGAAATTTGGTGATTATCCTTTTAAAAATGAAAAATATGGTCATGCACAATGGAACCGAAACGGTGGAATGGAACATACAACCATGAGTTTTATGGGAAAATTTACTTTTAATTTAATCGCTCACGAATTAGCACATCAGTGGTTTGGAAACAAAGTAACTTGTGCAAGTTGGAACGATATATGGATTAACGAAGGTTTTGCGGATTACAGTGCAGGTTTATTAACCGAGCATATTCAAGGCGACGAAACTTTTAAAGAATGGAAAGAAATCCGGATTGGGCAAATAACGGCTCAAAACGACGGTTCGGTTTATGTACCAAATGCAAACAGTCAAAGTCGGGTATTTGATAGTCGATTGACGTATAAAAAAGCTTCTATGGTTGTACATTTAATTCGTTTTATGCTGAATGATGATGAATTATTTTTAGAAATTTTGCGCAATTTTTTAGACCATCCTGATTTCTCTTTTTCTTATGCTTCTACTCAAGATTTTAAACAAGTTTTAGAAGCAACTACACAACAAAATTGGGGTGATTATTTTGACGAATGGATTTATGGTGAAGGTCATCCGATTTTCACAATTTCTTTAGCTAAATTACCCGATTCAAATACTTTAATTCTTGATTTTCAACAAACTACTTCTCACAATTCTGTTGAATTTTTCAAAACACCTTTTGAAATTGAATTTCAGGGAGAAAATAACCAAAAAGAAATCCGTCGATTTAATTTAACTCAGTCAGAACAATCTTTTGTTATTACCGACTTACCGTTTGAAGTAGTTTCTTATCTTCCAAATCCCGGTTTTGATGTAATTTGTGAAGTTCATACAACTAATTTACTTACAACAGAATGGGATGAAAAAGATTTACAGATTTATCCAAATCCGGTTAAAAAAAACCTGACAATAGAAAGTTCAAAACCAATAAAATTCATTGAAGTTTTTTCCACTTCAGGGCAAAAAATTAAAGAAATTCCAGTACAAAATCAATTCAAAACTCAAATCCAAAACTGGAAAAAAGGAGTCTATATACTCAAAATTTCATTTGAAAATTCAAGTACAACCAAAAAAATAATAGTCGAATAAACAAGTTTAAGAAGTACAATTCATAAAAATGATTAATATATTTATCTTTGTCCAAATTAAAATTATCCAATGAAAATTCTTATTACCGGAACAGCCGGATTCATCGGATTTCATCTCGCTGAAAAACTTTTAAAAAGAGGTGATGAAATCGTAGGCTTAGATTCTATTAATGATTATTATGATGTTCGAGTAAAATACGGTCGTTTGGAAAGAACCGGAATTTCTCAGCAAAAAATTCAATACAATCAATTGATTCAAAGTACAATTTATCCGAATTATTCCTTTATCCAATTAAATTTAGAAGATAAAAAAAATCTTCAAACACTTTTTGAAGAACAGAAATTCGATAAAGTCATTAATTTAGCGGCTCAAGCAGGCGTTCGTTATTCTTTAACTAATCCCGAAGCTTATATTGATTCCAATATTGTAGGATTCTTAAATATTTTGGAATGTTGCCGTCATAATGCCATTCAACATTTGACCTATGCAAGTAGTTCCAGCGTTTACGGATTGAACGAACAACAACCTTTTTCAACCAAAGACAATGTGGATCATCCAATAAGTTTGTACGCAGCCAGCAAAAAATCCAATGAATTAATGGCGCATACTTACAGCCATTTGTATAAAATTCCAACAACAGGATTACGATTTTTCACCGTTTACGGACCTTGGGGAAGACCGGATATGGCTTTATTTTTATTCACAAAAGCGATTTACGAAAATCGGGCTATCGACGTTTTCAATTATGGAAAAATGCAACGCGATTTTACTTACATTGATGATATTGTAGAAGGTGTGATTCGGGTAAATGACAATCCACCAAAGGAAAATCCGGACTGGAACCCTAATTCAGATGATGCTTCAGTTTCTTCTGCACCTTATAAAATTTACAATATCGGAAATAACAATCCGGTTCAATTAATGGATTTTATAACTGCTTTGGAAAATAAAATCGGGAAAACTGCTGAAAAGAATTTATTGCCTTTACAAGCCGGCGATGTTCCTTCTACTTATGCCGATGTTTCGGATTTAGTCCGGGATTTGGATTATAAACCCAATACTTCTATTCAGGAAGGAATCAATCGCTTTGTGGAGTGGTACCAAGAATTTTTTCAAGTAGAAAAAGGATAAAATGAAATTGATTTGAAGAAATTTTCAAAAAAGTTAAATGTTCAATTGATTGCTGAAGTTTTCAAAGGATTTGGAATTGAGCACATTGTGCTTTCTCCGGGTTCAAGAAACGGAGCCTTAGCAACTCACTTTTATCATCATCCGAGTTTTAAAACTTACAGTATAGTGGATGAACGTTCTGCCGGATTTGTTGCTTTGGGAATGGCACAACAAACCCGAAAACCGGTTGTTCTCTGTTGTACTTCGGGTTCAGCTTTGGCAAATTATTATCCTGCCGTAACCGAAGCTTTTTATCAAAATGTTCCTTTACTGATTTTGTCCGCTGATCGACCGGCTCATTTGGTTGATAATTTTGACGGCCAAACCATTCGGCAAGAAAATTTATTGGAAAAACACACCTATGACAATGTGCAATTGGATGAAGATGAATCTACAGAATCGCTTACTTTTAATTTAGGATTAATTAAAAAAGCAATTGGGAATTGTATCAAAAATTCCGGTCCGGTACATATTAATATGCCGTTTTCAGAACCTTTATACGAATTTCAATCAACTTTAGCTATTGATTTTGAGGAATTTAAAACTCCAGTTTTTAAACAAGAAAAAATTCAGATTGTAAATTTTATAGAAAAATGGAATCAAGCCGATAAAAAATTGATTTTGGTAGGTATGCAATTTCCTGATGAAAAATTAAACCGGCAACTGAAAGAATTGGCAAAAGACGAATCGGTTGTAGTTTTAACAGAAACAACTTCAAATGTTCATTCCGAACGATTTATAAATAAAATTGATTCGGTTATTTTTTCACTTTCTGAGGAAGAATTAGAAGAATTAAAACCAGAAATTTTATTGACAATTGGACAAAATGTAGTTTCTAAGAAAATAAAAGCCTTTTTTCGCCAACATAAACCTCAGGAACATTGGCATTTGGATACTTATTGGCAACCTGATACGTTCCAATGTTTGACCGAAAAAATTCCGGTTCAACCTAACGTCTTTTTGACTGATTTTTTACCAAATATTCAATTCAAAAAAACAGATTATTTTCAAAAATGGAGTGAAATCCGACAAAAAAAAGAACAAAAACAAGCAGAATTTGCTCAAAAAACACCTTTTTCTGATTTTAAAATTTTTGAACGTTTGATTCAAACTTATCCCAAAGGAATTCAAGTGCATTATTCGAATTCATCTGTGATTCGTTATGCTCAATTATTTACTCATTCTCCGGAAATTACAGTATTTTGTAACCGTGGAGCAAGCGGAATTGACGGATGTAGTTCAACTGCGGTAGGTGCTTCAATGGTGAATAAAACACCAACTTTGCTTGTTAGCGGTGATATAGGCTTTTTCTACGACAGCAATGCTTTGTGGAACAATTACTTACCTGAAAATTTTAGGATTGTTTTGATTAATAATGGTGGAGGAAATATTTTTAAAATCATTCCCGGACCGGAAAATTCCGGAGTAATGGAAGAGGTTTTTGAAACTCAACATAATCTAAATGCTGAATTTTTAGCCAAAATGTTTCAGTTTGAGTACACAAAAGTAAATTCATTGGATGAGTTTGAAAGTGAGATTAAAGAATTTTATCAAACATCAAAACGTCCTAAAATAATGGAGATCAATACTTTTTCTGTTGAAAATGCTGAAATTCAACGAGCTTATTTCAAAATTAAATAAGCAACAAGGTAAAACATGAGGAATCTCAGTTTTATTCCGTTAAAGTAAAGTGTAATTTTGTCTGATTCTAAATAAGGGTGTAAATTCAAGAAAAAACAGATTTTACCTCTTTTCCGAAAAACAAGAAATGAATAAAACGATTGCATACGGATTAAAAATAGCTTTAGTAAATTTTGTTATTCTTGCATTGGTTGGTTCGTTGATGCGTTTTAAAATAGGATTTAGCTTCCCTTATTTCATTCAAAAAAACTTAATTGATGCTCATTCGCATTTTGCGTTTTACGGATGGATAACAACAGCTATTTATTTTCTGATTATCAGTGATTTAAATTCAAGATTTCCGGATTTAAAATTGAAAAAATATTTTGTAGTTTGTGTTTTAAATCTCATTGCTTCGTACGGAATGTTAGTGGCATTTACGTATAAAGATTATTATTGGTTATCGATTGTTTTTTCATCCCTTGCTTTATTTTGTGGTTGGGCGTATTTGTATATGTTATTTATGGATTCCCGCAAAAGAAAATTGAGTGGAGTAAAATGGTATTTGGGTGGATTATTTTTTGCTTTTATCTCTTCTATTGGAATTTTTAGTTTAAGTTATTTAACTGCAACTAAACAAATTACAAAAGAATCTTTAGACATAAGTATTTATTTTTATTTGCATTTTCAATACAATGGATTTTACATTTTCAGCTGTATTGGCTTGTTAATTAATCAATTGGACAGAATTGGAATTCGATTAAAAACAAAAACTCACCAAAAAATATATTATGCGTTTTTTGTTGGTTGTATTTTAACTTATGGTTTATCTGTTTTATGGTTAAAACTTCCTTTATGGCTGTATGCAAGCACAGTTAGCGGTGCTTTGATTCAAACTTTCGGAAGTGGATTTCTTTTTTATTTTATAAGTAAAAATTGGAGACAAATAAAAGATTCCTTATCGACTTTGGAACGATTTGTTTTGGTGTACGTTGGATTTGCTTTTAGTGTGAAAATCAGTTTACAATTACTTTCCATATTCCCATCCATTTCAAAATATGCTTTTGATCACAGAGCAGTGGCAATCGCTTATTTACATTTGATTTTATTGATGGGAATTTCGGTCTTTTTAGTTTCTAAAATCATTGAATCGGGTTATTTTCATTTTTCAAAATTCGGGAAACAAGGATTTAAAGTGCTTTTAACTCTTATTTTTGTCAATCAGGTTTATTTAGGATTGGCTGCTTTTTCATCGATTTTCTTCTTTAGAATTCCCAATCTTCAACTCATTTTATTTTCTTTTGGAGTTTTAATTGCGCTTACTTTGAGTTTGATTTTAAAAGAATTAAAATTTCGTGAAAAATAAAAAATCCGATACCAAAATTTGATACCGGATTTTATATATCAATTGAGCTTAGATTAGTTTTTTCGTAATGAATTTTCTATGGCTCGCATTTGGTCTTCTTTCTCATACATTTCAGCTGCCTGATAAGCTTGACGCAATAATTTTGCAGTTTCATAATTCGTTTTATCAGTGTTGAATGCTTGTTCAAAATAAGGAATTGCTTCTAAATACAAAGCTTTTCTTTTGTTTGAATATTCTCTGTAAGTCTGCTTCTCCTTATTGCTAATACCTAAATTTGCATTGATAATTTCTACATATTCTGCCTCCGGTTTTAATTTTATGAAGGCGATGTTAATGTAAGCATCTTTATATTTCGGATTAATCTGAATTGCTTTTTCAAATGCCTGAATTGCTTTATCATCCTCATTTTTATTTTTATAAAGCACACCCATATTAAAGAAATTTACTTCATTTCTTGGGTCAATTTTGATTCGTTCGGTTAATTTTTCCAATAATAAATCTTCTTTTCCGGAAATAAGATAAACAGAAGAAGCTGCTTCAAAAATTTCATTATCATTCGGATATTTGTCCAAAATTGTTTCCACAATGGGATCATACGATTTTTGTAAAACCAATGCGTTCAAAGTAAAAGCATGTAAATCCTTCTCAACTGAAGGTGATTTTACTTCTTTGTAAGTCGTTATGCTACCTGCTTTTCTCTGAGCTTCAGCATCTTCTCTAGAAGTAAATGACAATTCTATTCCCGAATCTTTATCTGTCCCTACCCAAGAAGAAGTAACACCGGTATATCCATCCTGAATCATTTCTTTATAAATATCAATGGCTCTTTGGTAATCACCTCCTTTGTGAAAACTAATTGCTGCATTGTATTTGAATAAATCAGCATCACCTCCTATGAAACGACTCAGATAAGAAACTTCTAATAATTTCTCAGCTGCTTCAACATCTTTTCCGTCTCTAATTAAGGCTTGGGCTTGGCGTAAAACACTTTCTCCTCTTTTTAGTAAATCTTCTCTAACTAACGGAGAGTAAACTTGTTGTAAAGTTTGTTCTTTTACTTTATTATAATTTCCTGAAGCTGCAATTCGTTCAGCTTCATCTTTTGAAAAATAATATTCAGTTTCTTTGCTGCTCTTATTCCGAATGGAGTAAATTGTTCCATTCTCATATTTTGCCATTTCACTAAATAATTGAGCCGCTTCAATTGATTTTCCATCTTTTAAAGCAATTGAACCGGCTAAATAATAATATTTTGCTTTTACTTCAGGCGCAATTGTATTGGTATTCATCTGATTTTGAACACTTGCTAATTCTGATTTAACTAAAGCTATGTCGTTGGAGTCAAAGGCTTTGAGCGCATTATTTACTTCTTTTTCCTGAGCGAATAATCCATTTGTCAGACATAACACTGCTATTGATAAAATTACTTTTTTCATATCTTATTCGTTTATTTCTGAGTCTAAATTAGTGTTTTCTTCTGAATCTGAGTTTAAATTATTCTGATTTTCTTCTAAATTTATCTCTGGATTTTCCTCCTCTTCTTCTTCAATTGCCACTTTAGCAACCGCTGCAATTTCATCTCCATTTTTCAAATTAATCAAACGAACTCCCTGTGTTGCTCTTCCCATTACCCGCATTTCTTTCACTGCGGTACGGATAGTAACACCTGATTTGTTGATAATCATCAAATCGTCCAAATCATTAACCGATTTAATCGCTATCAATCGACCTGTTTTCTCAGTGATATTCAAAGTAGTAACTCCTTTTCCGCCACGGTTGGTAATACGATAATCGTCGATTTGACTTCGTTTTCCATATCCTTTTTCAGAAACAACCAATACGGTTTCATTTTCTTTGTCTTCGATGACAATCATACCGATTACTTCGTTGTCATCACTTCCTAAGTTAATTCCGCGAACTCCGGAAGCGGTTCTACCCATTGGTCTAACTTTTTCATCTTCAAAACGAATCGCTTTACCACTTAAAGAAGCAATCATGATTTCGCTTTTTCCGTTGGTCAATTTAGCTTCCAACAACTGGTCACCTTCACGTATGGTAATAGCATTAATTCCATTGACTCTCGGTCTTGAATAAGCTTCCAAAGTGGTTTTCTTAACGATACCTTTTTTGGTTACCATAATAACATAATTATTATTGACATATTCTTCATCCATCAAATTATGAGTGAGAATATAGGCTTTCACCTTGTCGTCAGGTTCTATATTGATTAAATTTTGAATTGCTCTACCTTTTGATGTTTTAGAGCCTTCTGGAATTTCAAATACACGCATCCAGAAACATTTTCCATTTTCAGTGAAGAACAACATATATTGGTGGTTGGTTGCAATCACCATATATTCCAAGAAGTCAGCATCTCTGGTTGTTGCCCCTCTGTTTCCAACTCCTCCTCTGGACTGTCTTTTGTATTCGGATAAAGAAGTACGTTTGATGTATCCCAAATGACTGATGGTAACCACCATTTCTTCATCAGGAATTAAATCTTCGATATTCATATCGCCTCCTGCGTAATCAATTTCAGAACGTCTTTCGTCTCCGTATTTAGTTTTAATTTCAATCAATTCATCTTTAATGATTTGCATTCGTAATTCTTCGCTCGCCAAAACACTTTTTAAATAATCAATGTGTTTCATCAATTCCTCGTATTCGGATTTAATCTTATCGATTTCCAATCCGGTTAAAGTTCTTAAACGAAGCTCCAGAATAGCACGTGCTTGGATTTCTGATAAATCGAAAGCTTCCATCAAGCCGGCTCTTGCATCTTCCGGAGTAGCACTTTCACGAATAATCCGAATGGCTCTGTCTAAATCATCCTGTGTGCCGATTACTTTCATGTAACCTTCCAGAATATGCGCACGTTCTTCTGCTTTTCTTAATTCATATTTAGTTCTGCGAACTACCACATCGTGGCGATGATTAATAAAATACTTGATTAAATCTTTTAAATTTAATTGTTCCGGCCTTCCGTTTACAAGTGCAATATTGTTTACGCTGAAAGAAGACTGCAAAGCGGTGTGTTTAAATAATAAATTCAAAACAACATTGGGAACAGCATCCATTTTCAATACATAAACAATGCGCATTCCGTTTCGGTCAGACTCATCGCGTATTTCTGAAATTCCATCCAGTTTTCCTTCTTTTACTAAGTCGGCTGTTTTGGAAATCATATCGGATTTATTGACTTGATATGGAATTTCAGAAACAATGATACAATCCCGTCCGTTTACATTTTCAAAATTAGTTTTAGCACGCATAACAATACGCCCTCTTCCGGTTTCAAAAGCATCTTTTACTCCGCTGTACCCGTAAATAGTACCTCCGGTAGGGAAATCAGGTGCTTTAATATATTGCATTAATTCTTCAATTGTAACGTCTTGATTATCAACATAAGCAATAGTTCCATCTATCACTTCTGAAAGATTATGCGGTGCCATATTGGTTGCCATTCCCACTGCGATTCCGGCAGCTCCGTTTACTAATAAATTCGGGATTCGGGTAGGTAAAACTTTAGGTTCTTGCAAACTGTCGTCGAAGTTCAATTGGAAATCTACTGTTTCTTTATCGATATCCGACAACATTTCTTCGGAGATTTTTTGTAACCGAGCTTCGGTATATCGCATGGCAGCAGGCGGATCACCATCTACTGATCCAAAGTTACCCTGACCGTCCACCATCAAATAACGAAGTGACCAAGGCTGAGCCATACGCACCATAGTTTCGTAAACGGAAGAATCCCCGTGTGGATGGTATTTTCCTAAGACCTCTCCCACGATACGGGCAGATTTTTTATGTGCTCTGTTGGATAATACACCTAATTCGTACATTCCGAACAAAACACGTCTGTGTACCGGTTTTAATCCATCCCGAACATCCGGTAAGGCTCTTGATACAATAACCGACATTGAATAATCAATGTAAGCTGATTTCATTTCATCCTCAATATTAATCGGGATTAATCTTTCTCCTTCACTATTCATTTAATCTGTTTTTTATTTTACATTTTGAATTGTTTCCGATGAAAACATTTTTCAGTTGCAATTCAGTGTTTTACATTCTCTTTATGTTTGTGATTTTTAATTACAAATTCAATTAAAAACGTGCTAAAATACGAATTTTAAAGTGGAATTGCGAAGCTATTTAACCCGAGTTTTCAACAAATTATATAAACCTGTAACTTTATTTCATAAAAAAACGCTCCGAAGAGCGTTTTTAAGTATTTTCATAATTTATTGACCTAAAATCCAAGCGAAAATCAAAGGTACAACTATGGTTGCATCTGATTCCACGATAAACTTTGGTGTATCAACATCTAATTTACCCCAAGTGATTTTTTCGTTTGGAACTGCACCCGAATAAGAACCATAAGAAGTGGTAGAATCTGAAATTTGACAGAAATAAGACCAAAAAGGAACGTCTTCCCATTCCAAATCCTGATACATCATCGGAACGACACAAATCGGGAAATCACCGGAGATTCCACCTCCAATTTGAAAAAACCCAACACCTTTTCCACCTGAATTAGCTCTGTACCACTCAGTTAAATAAATCATATATTCAATTCCTGTTTTGACAGTTGAAGCTTTCAAATTTCCTTTGATAACATTGGAAGTGAAAATGTTTCCACAAGTTGAATCTTCCCATCCCGGCACTACAATCGGCAGATTTCTCTCTGCTGCTGCAATCATCCAAGAATTCTTAGGGTCAATTTCATAATATTGTTCCAACACACCGGAATTGATGACCTGATATAAATATTCGTGTGGAAAATATCTTTCTCCTTTTTCTTCAGCTGCATGCCAAACATCTTCCAAATGTTTTTGCAAACGACGGAATGCTTCTTCTTCAGGAATACAAGTGTCGGTTACACGATTGTAATGTCCGTCTAACAATTCTTTTTCTTGTTCAGGAGTTAAATCACGATAATGAGGAACGCGTTTGTAGTGGGAATGAGCCACCAAATTCATCACATCTTCTTCCAAGTTTGCTCCAGTACAGGAAATAATATCGACTTTTCCTTGGCGAATCATCTCCGCCAATGAGATACCTAATTCAGCTGTACTCATCGCACCCGCCATTGAAATCAACATTTTTCCACCTTTTAAAAGATGTGTTTCATAGCCTTTAGCTGCATCCATTAATGCTGCAGCATTGAAGTGTCTGTAATTGTGTTCTATAAATTGACTGATTGGTCCTTTCATTGTTAATTGTTTTTATTTACTATTTTTCTTTGATTTCTTGCTTTTATGAAACTGATTGTAGCCCAAAATATCCAAAACTTCTTCGTGAGATTGTTGCTCAGAAAACACTTCTACCTCGTGATTTTCATCAATGAGCAAATATTTAGGTTGTGGCATCAAACAGTGATGAATCCCGCCAAATCCGCCGATATTGTCCTGATAAGCTCCTGTGTTAAAAAATCCGACATAAAGAGGTTTATTGGCATTGAATTTTGGAAGATAAATAGCATTGACATGCTGTTCTGAATTGTAATAATCATCGGAATCACAAGTTAATCCTCCCAACAAAACTCGTTCGTAACGGTCGTGCCAACGATTGATGGGAAATAAGACAAATCGTTTATTGATTGCCCAAGCATCAGGTAAAGTTGTCATAAAAGAAGAATCAATCATGTTCCAAGATTCCCGGTCATTTTGTTTCTTTTGTTGTAAAACTTTGTAAATAACTGCGCCACTTTCTCCTACGGTAAAAGAACCGAACTCAGTAAAAATATGCGGCACCGGAACTTCCCAATCGTCACAAATGATTTTAATTTGATTCAAAATTTCTTCCACCATATAAGCGTAATCAAATTCAAATCCCGGTGAGTTTTTCACCGGAAAACCGCCTCCAATATTCAAACTATCCAAAGTTGGACAAACTTCCCTTAGTTTTACATAAACTTGCAAACATTTGGTCAATTCGTTCCAATAATAAGAATTATCTTTAATTCCGGTGTTGATGAAGAAATGAAGCATTTTCAACTTTGCATTTTTCTCATCTTTAATATAATTATTATAAAACGGAACAATGTCTTTGTAGCCAATTCCTAATCGGGAAGTATAAAACTCAAATTTCGGTTCTTCTTCGGATGCAATTCGGATTCCGATTTCAAATTTTTCGTTAGTAGCTTCCAAAAGTAAGGGTAATTCTTCGTAATTATCCAAAATCGGCATTACTTTTTTGTGTCCGTTATTGATTAAACGGGCAATGTTTTCTATGTATTGACCTCGTTTGAAGCCATTGCAAATCACATAATTATCCTTGGTCAGAAGTCCTTCTTGCATTAAACTTTCTACAATATTAATATCGTAAGCCGATGAAGTTTCGATATGAATATCATTTTTTAAAGCTTCTTCCAAAACATGGTGAAAATGAGAACTTTTGGTACAATAACAATAGCTATATTTTCCTTTGTAGCCTAATTTTTTTCTTGCGGTCTCAAACCAGCCTTTGGCTTTTTGAATATTTTGTGAAATTTTAGGTAAATACGTGAATTTCAACGGAGTTCCGTGTTCTTCTATCAATTTCATTAAATCAATGTTATGAAATTGTAAATTGCCATCTACCAAAGTAAATTCTTCTTGTGGAAAATAAAAGGATTGTTCTATTAAATCTAAATATCGGGTGTTCATTATACTAAAAAAATAGGTTAAAAGAATAAAAAAATAACAACTAACGAAAGGATGTTATTTTCAAACCCTTAATGAACAACGGACTTTGTGAATAATTCCTTCAAACGGAGTTAATTCTTTTAATAAAAAGTTTTTCAATTCAAATTGATTATTAAATGAATAAATTATTTACAATAAAAGAGCAAATGTACAGAAAAAAACAATTGAAGATAAGAAGGAAAGCTTAAATATTTTTAATTCAAAATCAATTTTAAGTCATAAAGTTGTTCGGCAATTTTTCGGTCGTTGGATAAACGGGCTATTTTATTTTGTCCACCTAATTTTCCTTGCGATTTCATGAGTTCATTGAATCCATTAGGTCGGATTTGTGAAATTTTAAGTCTTTGCAAGGTTTTTCCGCTGATTAAATCATCATAATACGAATTCATTTTCCGCATTTGTCGGTCTAATTCTTCGGCAAAATTTTCCAAATCATCTGGTTGTTTACCGAATTCAATAAACCATTCGTGATAAGGAAGACCGTTTTCCGGATGAACTTGCGGTGCAACGGTAAATTCCAAAAGTTCGGACGGGAACTTTTCCAAAGTATTTCGCATTGCTTGTTCCACTTCGTGTGCAATTACGTGTTCTCCAAATGCAGAAGTAAAATGTTTGATTCGTCCGCTAACGATAATTTTATACGGTTTTAAATTTGTAAAACGAATCGTGTCACCAATATTGTACCCCCAAAGTCCGGCATTTGTATTGAGAATAAGAACATAATCTCTATTTAATTCCACATCTTTTAATGAAATTCGGGTTGGATTTTCATCAAAAAACTCTTCAACAGGAATAAATTCATAAAAAATTCCATTTTGAACCAACAGTAATAAATCATCGGAATCAATAGAATTTTGGTAAGCAAAAAAGCCTTCCGAAGCCGGATAAGTTTGAATAACATCCAAGTTTTCACCAATTAATTCAATCATTTTTTGGCGATAAGGATTGTAATTCACGCCTCCGGTTACCATTAATTTAAAATTCGGAAAAATTTCTTTTATGTTTTTTTTACCTGATTTCTTCAGTAATCGTTCAAAATACATGATTAACCAAGGCGGAATTCCACCAATTAATGTCATATTTTCATTCAAAGTTTCATCTACGATTTTGTCGATTTTGGTTTCCCAATCTTCAATGCAATTGGTTTCCCAATTGGGCATTCGGTTTTTTTGCAAATATTTTGGTACATAATGTGCAACAATTCCGGAAAGTCGTCCGGTTTTAATACCATTTGTTTCCTCTAATTCAGGATTTCCTTGTAAAAAAATCATTTTCCCCGACACAAAATCAGATTGTTTTGTAGCAGCAATATAATCAAGCAAAGCATCTCGAGCCGATTGAATATGATGCGGCATGGATTCTTTAGTTATGGGAATAAATTTAGTACCCGAAGTAGTGCCCGAAGTTTTAGCGAAATAAATCGGTCTTCCTTTCCATAAAACATCGGATTCTCCATTTTGAATAAGTTCTATATAAGATTTCAAATCCTCATAATCTCGAATTGGAACTTGTTGTTTGAAATCTTCATAAGACTGAATATTTTTAAAATTATGGTCTTTTCCAAACCGGGTGTTTTCGGCTTTTGAAATTAATGTTTTAAATACTTTTTCTTGAGCAGCAATAGGATTTAAAATCCAACTTTGTTCGCGTTTTGTATTAATTTTTGCAAAAATTTTAGCCAGTTCAGATTTAATTTTCATTATTTAAAACACTATGTATTGTTGTGGATCTACCGGGTTTCCATCAATCCATAATTCAAAATGTAAATGAGGTCCGGTAGTTAGTTCGCCCGTATTTCCGACTGCGGCAATTACCTCTCCTTTTTTTATGATTTCTCCTACTTTTTTATAAACCGTCAAAGCATGTTTATAAACACTCAACATTCCCATGGAGTGCTGTATTACAATAACATACCCCGTGTCGGGAGTCCAATCGGTAAAAACAACTGTTCCACCGGCTACTGATTTTATTGCTTCTCCTTGTTGTGCCGCAATATCAATCGCTAAATGATTTTCCTGAAGATCATAAGTAGCGGTAATCATTCCTTTGAGTGGTGTAAAAAGTAAATTTCCACTTTCTTGTCCTATTTGATTAGTTTGAATGTTGAACATTTCTTCTTTTTCAACTTCCTCTCTCAACTTCAAATCTTCCTTGCTCGGAGCTAATTCCATTTTACTCAAATCAATCGAAGTAGTAATCTGCTCATTTTCAATAGTAAATTCCGGAATAGGAATATCACCTGCCAAAATTGCTTTGATATTATTAATATAAATATCATTCGCTTTCACACGATTTTCCATTTCTTCCAACTGATCCATTAATTTTATAATTTCTTGACGATCGCTGACTTCCAATTGTTTTTGAGAAGGAACAAAATAGTCGCGCAAAGGAGTATAAAGTAAAGTAAGTGTTGTACAACCGATAATAAAAAACGACATCAACGCAACAATGACTAAAACATTCATACGATTCAAACGAAAAGCAAACTGTTCCTCGTGCGATTCCTCATTGAGAATAATCAATGTGTGTTTCTGAAACAATTTCCGGAATATGTTTTTTTCTTTCTTTGCCATAGAAAATGAGTACAAATATCCGAATTGTTTGTTAGAATCATACAAGATTTTTTTGAATAAAGCGTTTTTATTGTAGTTTTGCCGTACTTGTGATGTATATGAAAAATAAAATAATTGTTTTCTTGTGTTTGGCGATGTTGGCTGGATGTTCAACCAAACGTGATTCCTTTAAAAACAGGACTTTCCACAGAGCAACTTCTTGGTTTAATATCTTGTTCAATGCCGAGAAAGAAATGGACAAAAAATTAACTAATTTAGAATTTGAATACCGGGATAATTATTCCGAAATCTTACCGGTTGATCCTCGTCCGGAAGTAAAAGGTTTTGAGTTTTCAGAAGAATACATCAACCGTATGGGTTCTACAATCGCACCGGGTCGAGGTAATTCAAACACATCGTTGGAAGGCTTTGATTTGGTTGAACAAAAAGCCTTGAAAGCCATTGAAAAACATTCTATGCTGATTAACGGTGTAGAGCGGAATAAAGCCATGACTCATGCTTACTTGGTTTTAGGAAAAGCCCGCTACAACAAAGGAATGAGTTTTGAATCTTTGGAAGCTCTGAATTACTTATCTAAAAAACTGCCTTATCATAAAAAATACACACCGGAAGCCCAACTTTATATTGCTTTGGCAAATTTACAAGTAGGAAACGTGTACGATGGTGAACATGTTTTGGTTATGTTGTACAAAGATGATGGTTACAAAAAGGCTTTTAAAGAAAATATCTCTAAAAATTATGCACAATTATTAATTCGACAAGGAAATTATGAAGAAGCAATAAAAGTTTTAGATAATACGATTAAAATCACCAAAAATAAAAAGAGAAAAGCACGATATTATTTTATTGAAGCTCAATTGTATTCGTTGATGGGAATGCAGAATGAAGCCGGAGCTGCTTATGCCAAAGTATATAGTTTAAAACCCGGATTTGAAATGGAAGTCAAATCACAATTAGGAATTGCTGCAAACTTCAATCCGGAAAAAAACAGTTATGCTTCCTATAAAAGTCATTTATTAGATGTTGCCAAAAAAGGAAATTATGTTTCCCGAAAAAATGAACTTTATTATGCCATTGGTGATATAGCAATTAAAGACGGAAAATTAAATGAAGCCCGCCATTATTTAAAAGAAAGTTTCATCGGAGCACCTTCAGACCCTTATGTCAGAGGGCGTGCTTATGAACGTTATGCAGATTTGGAATTTGACGAAGGAAATTACGTGTTTGCTTCTGCTTATTACGACAGTGCTTTAGCAGTTGCACCATATTCCAAAGACATTGACCGGATTACCCGCCGAAATACTTCACTGAAAAAACTAATGGAAAAACATTATTTAGTTAAAAGAAATGACAGTATTTTAATGTTAGCCCAAATGGATTTACCGGAACAAGAAAATTTCTTCAATAATTACATCTCAAAATTAAAAATAGAAGATGCCAAGAAAAAACAAAAAATGGAAGAAGAGGCAACCTTATTCCAAATGGATACAAAAGGTGGAGGATTTGATTCTTCTTTTGGAGAAGGAAAAGGTGGAAATTTCTATTTTTACAATACATCCGCAAAAGCTAATGGTAAAAATGAATTTCAAAAAGTTTGGGGAAAAGTTCGTTTGGTGGATAATTGGCGAACTTCGTCCAATACCGGAATGTCATTAGAAGAAAAAGAAGCCGAAATGTTGGGGCAAACCGATACCCAAAATCCAAGACGCTATGAATTGGAGTTTTATATCGAACAAATTCCAACTTCAGCATCAGAATTAAATCGTCTAAAAATCGAACGCGATACCACAGAACTTTCTTTAGGAATTGGTTATTATGATTTATTCCAAAATTCCAAATTGGCAACTAACACCTTAGAACATTTAATTTCTACACCACCAAAAGATGAAATAACCAAAGTCCAAGCTTATTATCAATTGTATCGAATCAATTTAAAAGCAGAAAATCCGGAAAAAACAGAAGAATATAAAAATTATATCTTAACTCATTATCCAAATTCAATTTATGCCAAATACATTCTGAATCCTGATGTAAATTATATAACTCCAACTACACAAGAAGCTTTGGCTCTATACGAAGAAACCTATGATTTGTACAAAGAAGAAAATTTTGACCAAGCCCGAGCTAATATTCATTTTGCAGTAGAAAATTATTCTTCTGAATTGATTATGGCCAAATTTTCCTTATTAAATGCACTCATCATTGGAAAAACAGAAGGAAAAGAAAATTTCATGGAAGCTTTACAATTGATTACGGTTGCTTATCAAAATACGGAAGAAGCCCGGAAAGCACAAGAAATTTTGGACTTATTGTACGGAAAAAGAACTACAGAAACCCAAAGCAAAGGCGATGAAAAATTAAAATCAGGCGATGAATCCAAAGGAAAAGATATTCCGGAAGATATGGAATTGAAAGAAAAAGAATTGGAGCGTTTGAAAAAAGAAGAACTATTAAAAGGAAGTGAGTCAGTCAATAATGCCCCCGGAGTAAAACCAAGTCCGGCCGGAGTGAAAAAACCTGAACAAGGAAGTAAACCTAGGAAGTAAATATAATTAAAAGTAATCATCTTATATCCAAATACAAACAGAAAAAATATGGCAAATTGTATCGAATGAGTATAATA